>JAIDOO010000124.1:10133-22333 GCA_029063275.1 Clostridia bacterium | reverse complement strand
GTACTGTTTAAGTCCCGACAAAAATTTTTCGTCGCCTATGGACTGGCGCAGGGTTTCGAACATAATCATACCCTTGTTATAGGCGATATTAGCGTACTCGTAGTCGCTTTCGAAGTCCTTTAAGTTTCTGGTCATACTGGTGTTAACTTCGCCGAAAATCTGGTTGTAAACCGAGTAGTACGCCCTGTAAGCTTTGGTCGCCGTGCCTACGAGTCCCGTTCTCGTAAAGTTGTAATCGGGGTGGCTTTCGAAGAACATTACGCTGCTGTACTCGGCAAGACCCTCGTCCTGCCACGCACAGTTCAATTGGTCGCTTCCGACCATGGCGTACCACCATTGGTGAGCGTTTTCGTGAACTATGGTGTATGCGGCGGTGTCGCCGTCAAGCTCGTCGCTTATCATAGTGAGCGCGGGATATTCCATACCGCCGTAGCAAAATCCCGTCTGCACAACAGAAAGAGTGGGGTAGGCGTATCCGCCGAAGGTGTCGGAAAAGTATTCGAGGCTTTCGCAGGCAACCGCAAGGGACGCCTGGGGATTTTCGTCCTTATAGTAATAATAGCTGACGTCAACGCCGTTCACGTTGCCCGTTTCAACCTGGAATTTATCAGATAAAACCAGCGCGAAGTCGCGGGCGCATTTTAACGAATAACTGCATTTTTTTGCGTCGGAGGTTTCGGTCGAGCTTACCAGTGCGCCGCTCGAAGCCGCAGTGTAGCCGAGGGGCATAGTCAAAGTTACCGTATAGTCCGCGCATTCCGAAAGGAAGGGGTCGCCGCAGGAATAGTAGTTGCACTCGGCAAAACCGTCCGAGGTATACGCGCATAAAACGGGGTAGAAGTTGCCTAGGTTCACCGTGTTGGCTGTAATACCCGTGCGGTGGTTGATTTTTGCAAGGGTGAGGGTGTAGCCGATGGTTACGCTTGCGGTCTGCTCGGGATATACGGGGGAAATAAGGGTTACGCTTAAAATATTTTCGTCCTCGCCGCCAACGTTCCAAGCCGAGCAGTTTTCAACGCTTTCGACGGTCATCGAGCCGTAGCTCTTGCCCGCGTAATAAGCTCTTGCGGAATATGCGTCGGATACGGGCGCATATTGGGCGTCCTGCCTGAACGCATTTCCGAACAGGTTGAATTTCAGCTCGCTTATTTCGTTGTCGGTAGCGTTATAATAGGTGAAATCAACCGTGCCCGAGAGGGTGCCGGTTTCTCCGTCGTAAATAGCGATTATATCGTACGAGCTGACGGTTTCCTGCTTTTTGGCGCACGCCGAAAAAGAGAGGGTCGCCGCCGTAGCGCATACGATAAGTAAAAGGGAGATAAATTTTTTCACTTAACACCTCGTTTTATTTGTCAAAGTTACTTTTTGATAACTTATTGTATGCCCGTCCAATCGGGAATAAAACAAATTTTAACACATTTTTCGTCAAAACAATAAAATGTATAGTATGATATTATGCGTCGTCGCGGATAGCGCCGTTAAGGATATAAAGTCCCTGCCCGAGTGCGATATTGCGCTTTTCGGGTTCAAGGGGCTGGGCGAGGTAAATTACGAGAGCGAGCTTAAAGGAATAACCGAAAAGTTCGAGGACGCGGCGCGCCTTTCGAAGACCGCAGGCTGCGGCGTTCTCTGCGGCTGTAAGACGGTCAGCCGCGGCGTTCTGAGAAAGTCGGTCGCGGTCGCCGACAGGGGTAAGCTTTTAGGGATTTCTGATATGAATCACGTTATTGACTGCGAGGACTACAAAAGCGGCGCAGGGCTGGGCTTTTACACGGTCGGCGGGTGCAAAGTGGGGCTTTGCATAGAAAACGATTTGCTTTTTCCCGACGGTATAAAAGCGCTTTCGATGTGCGGGTGCAATCTTATAGTTGCCCTGTCCGAAGAATTAAAGGATAACATTCCGCCCCTTTTGATAAGATCGTATTCCTATCTTTACGGCGTGCCCATTATAATGTGCGCGGGTAACGTTTCGTTCTTTTCCGAAACGAACGGCGCGATAGCCTCGTCCGCGCGTCCTCTAAGCCTTTTCGAGGTAACGCCCAAAAACCGTTACCGCGTGATTACCACACGGACTAAGGGACTTGCGGGTGATACTAAGGCGGACTATTGATTTTTTTGCGGCGTGTTGTTTGCAACACGCCGCTTTTGCTTGTAATTTTAAAAATTACTTGGTATAATATTTCAGTATAATATAAGAGTAAGGGGTTTACATATGTTGAGTATGACCGGCTTCGGCAGAGGGGAATATAAAAAAGACGGCGTAGAGCTTTGCGCGGAGATTAAGACGGTAAACAACCGCTATCTGGACATAAACGTCAAAGCCCCTAAAATTTTTGCGGCGTTTGAGGACTCCGTGCGCACCATTGTGCGCGGGAAGCTCACGCGCGGACACGCGGATATATTTATATCCTTAAACGACAAGCGCGAAAAACAGCGCGAGCTGTATCTTGACGAGGGCACGGCAAAGGCTTACGCCGCGGCGGCTGAAAAAATAAAAAAGCTTTTTCCGCAGGCGGTAAACGATTTTTCGGTAACTTCGATTCTGCGCTATCCCGACGTCATCAGGACCGAGGACATATCTTCTGCGGACGAGCAGTGCTTTCAGGCGTTGAAATGCGCGCTCGAAGCCGCGCTCGTAAAGCTGAACGAAATGCGCCTTACCGAGGGCGAAAAGCTTAAATGCGATATGCTTTCGAGAATGGACGAGATTGAAAAACTGGTCGCGGGCATTGAAAAGCGCGCGCCTTTGGTGGTTAAAGGCTATAAGGAAAAGCTGGAAGCCAAGATTAAAAAGATTTTGGACGGGGTCGAAGTAGACG
Source organism: Clostridia bacterium (assembly GCA_029063275.1). Classification (GTDB taxonomy): domain Bacteria; phylum Bacillota; class Clostridia; order Christensenellales; family Borkfalkiaceae; genus Coproplasma. Next base: position 19,514 of record JAIDOO010000124.1, on the reverse strand, counting down.
AGGCAAGGCTTCTGACCGAGGCGGCGCTGTTTGCGGACAAAGCGAATATAGACGAAGAGCTTACCCGCCTGCACTCGCATATATCCCAGTTCCGCGAAATATGCACACAGGAGTTGGTCGGCAGAAAGCTCGATTTCCTCGTACAGGAATTCAACCGCGAAGCAAATACCATATGTTCTAAATCCAACGATTTGGAAATAACAAGACTGGGACTTGCGCTCAAAAACGAAATCGAAAAGGTAAGGGAACAAGTACAAAACGTAGAGTAAAAAACGCATATATACTTCGCAATACTTTGTTAAGTTTACGTTTTGTTTTTATTGCGTACGAAAAGTACGCGCCCTGCAACAATACGCACTTTCCTTGTCTTGCTCGTATCTCTGCGTTTTTAGGTAAACTGCTATTTAGATTATTATGAAACATCTGCTTATAGTCTTGTCGGGACCCTCGGGAGTCGGCAAGGGAACGATAGTAAAAAAACTTTTGCAAAAGGGCGGTTTCGCGCTCAGCGTATCCTGTACCACCCGCCAGCCGCGCGCGGGCGAGGTTGACGGCAAGTCGTACTTTTTTATAGATAAAGAGCGGTTCGAACAAAAGATTAGCCGCGGCGGATTTTTAGAGTACAGCAACCACTTTGAAAACTATTACGGCACGCCGAAGGATTTTGTAGAAAAACAGCTTGAAAAATCAGACGTGATTTTGGAAATCGAAGTGGACGGCGCGTTGCAGGTTAAACGCGCAAATCCCGAAGCGCTTCTTATAATGATTTTGCCCCCCAGCGCGGAAGAGCTGAAAGCCAGGCTTGAAAAGCGCGGTTCCGAAAACGAGGAAACCATTGCAAGAAGGATAAGCCGTATGCAGTACGAAATTTCCAAAAAGAACGAATACGATTACACCGTAATAAACGACGACCTTAACAGTGCTGTCGGAGAAATATTAAATATTATCGCAAACAAAAAAGGAGATATAAAATGATAAATCAACCTTCCGTAGATCTTTTGCTCGAACAGTTGGGCTCGGACGGACAGACGGCTTCGCGCTATTGTCTGTGCGTAGTTGCGGCAAAGCGTGCAAGACAGATACTCGAGCACCACGCGGCGCACGGCAACCCCGACGATTATTTAAAAGAAATTTCGGTAGCCTGCAAGGAAATAGCCGAAGGCAAAATCAAGTACACAAAAGATTAATCGACCGCTGCGGCTTTTTTAAAGACCGCAGCGAAAAAATATTGTGAGATGTTCGCGCAAGTAATAGTAGACGTTGCCCACTCCAACGTGGACAAGATTTTCGAATATATCTGCCCCGAAAACCTTTCGGCAGGCACGCGGGTAAAGGTGCCCTTCGGCGGAAGGGTAATAGACGGCTTTGTCATAGGCGTAAGCCGTGCTTCCGTTTACCCTGCGGAAAAACTGAAGCCTATACACTCCGTCTTTGACGAGGATACGGCGCTGGTTCCCGAATGTCTTACTTTAATGCACGAAATTTCTTCGAGATACCGCGTGCCCAAAGCCGCCGCGCTCAGACTTTTTTTGCCGTCGGAAATGCGGCACGGCAAGGTGCGCGAGGCGTATAAAAATTTCGCCGTTTTCAAAACCGCGGATATTAAGCTTTCCGCTTCGGCGAAAAAGCAGGCGGAGGCGCTGAAATACATCGCCGGGGCAAGGGAAAAGGAATTCCCCCTTTTATGCGATATGTTCGGACGCGGCGCAATAAACGCGCTTGTCGAAAAGGGTGCGGTGGTTATAGAAAAGCGCAAAATTTCACGCAGTCCCTTCGGGGGGCTTAGCGCCGGTGCGGAAGAAAAAACTTTGACCCCCGCGCAAAACGCCGCTCTTAATTCAATCGGAAGCTCGGACAAGCAGGTACACCTTATACACGGCGTTACGGGAAGCGGCAAGACCGAAATTTATCTGAATGTAATCGACGGCGTAATCAAAAACGGCAGGACCGCGATATTTTTAGTGCCCGAAATTTCTTTGACCCCCCAGATGCTGTCCCAGCTCCGTTCGCGCTTCGGCGGTGCGGCGGCTATACTCCACAGCGGACTTTCCGCAGGCGAAAAATTCGACGAATGGTGGCGGCTCCGCTCGGGCGAGGCGAAAATTGCAATAGGCGCAAGAAGCGCGGTGTTTGCCCCGCTTGAAAATATCGGCGCGGTGATAATAGACGAGGAACACGATTCTTCGTATATAAGCGAAACCGCGCCCAGATACTCCACTTGCGACGTGGCTCTGATGCGCGCGAAATACAACGGCGCAAAACTGATTTTAGGCAGTGCGACCCCCTCGGTCGAAACCTACGTCAAAGCCGTGCAGGGCGAGTATAACCTAATAACCCTTACGGAAAGGATAAACAAAAAACCCCTGCCCGAAATTATTATAGCCGATATGCGCAAAGAGGTGCGCCGGGGTAACAACACCGCTTTTTCCAAGGCATTGCGGGAAGAGCTTGACCAAACGTTAAACAGCGGAAACCAGTCGATAATATTTTTGAACAGGCGGGGTTATTCGCGCACGGTTATGTGCCGCGATTGCGGGTATGTCGCAAAGTGCGAAAACTGCGACGTAACTCTGACTTATCACAGCGAGGACAACTGCCTAAAATGCCATTACTGCGGAGCAAAGTACCGTATGCTTTCCGCCTGCCCCGAGTGCGGCGGACTGCACGTTTTATACAGCGGTACCGGAACGCAGAGGGTGGTCGCGGATTTAAAAGAGCTTTTTCCGTCCGCGCGGATATTGAGAATGGATAACGACACCGTTACGGGTAAGGACGGACACTATAAAATTCTCCGCAAATTCGCAAATAAAGAGGCGGATATTTTAGTCGGAACGCAGATGATTGCCAAGGGGCACGACTTTCCGTCGGTAACGCTTGTCGGAATTTTGGACGCGGATATGAGCCTTAATTTTTCAGATTACCGCAGCGGCGAGCGTACTTTTCAGCTTATAACACAGGTTTCGGGAAGAAGCGGAAGGGCGGACGACAAGGGGAAGGTCGTTCTTCAGACCTGCGCGCCCGAAAATTATATTCTGCGCTATGCGACGAATTACGACTATAAAGGCTTTTTCGAAAACGAAATAGCTATCCGCAAAGCGACTAATTTTCCGCCCTATTCGCTGATATGCAGGGTGATGGTAACTTCGGACGATAAGGATAAGGCGCTCGCGGTTTTAAAATCGGTTTACTATTCGATTGAAGAACTGCGCGCGGAAAAACCCGACGAGTTTTACTTTTTGAACAAGATGCACTCGCCCATTAAAAAGATACAGGGCAAAATGCGCTATCAGGTTTTGATGCGTTTGCGCGGGAAAGAGCTTTTGGAAAAAATTTACGACATTGCGGTAAAAAATTCCGACAATTCGGTTTTCGTCTACGTTGAAGAAAACCCCGTAAATTTATCCTGACCTCTTTAAATTTTTAAATCTTAAACGTTGAAAAACGCAAGGTCGGATTGATTTCGCCCGTTAAGCGTTTTACGGCAACAGCAACCTCACGGCGCGGATTTTTGAAAAAAAGACGCGCGTAAACAAGGAGTTTATATGTTAAGATACGTTGTTCAGACGGGCGACCCCGTACTGAGAAAAAGGTGCGAAAAAGTAACTTCCTTCAACAGCGAGCTTTGCGCTCTTTTGGACGATATGAAGGAAACCGTCCGTGCCGAAAACGGCGCGGGACTTGCCGCGCCCCAGATAGGGATTTCCAAAAGGGTGGTGGTTATTGACGTCGAAGAGGGTTACTTCGAGCTTATTAATCCCGAAATACTTTATATAAAGGGCGAGCAGACGGGACCCGAGGGCTGTCTTTCGGTAAAGGGCAAGCAGGGCACTGTCGTCCGCCCCTATAAGGTAAAAGCAGAGTACCGCGACCGCAACGGCAAAAAGCACAAGCTGACCGCAGAAGGCTTTTTTGCGCGCGCCGTCTGCCACGAGCTCGACCATCTGGACGGGATTCTCTACACCGACAAGGCGGAAGAGCTTTACGACCTGCCGCCCGAAAAGGAGTAATTATGAAAATAGTTTTCGCGGGCTCGCCCGAATTTGCCGTGCCCGTATTAAAGGCTTTGAACGCTTCGGGCGCGGAAATAACCGCTGTTTTGACCCAGCCCGACAAGCCTGTCGGCAGAAAAAAGATTTTAACCCCCACGCCCGTAAAGGCGGAGGCGATTAAACTCGGCTTGCCCGTTTTCGACTTTGCGAAAATCCGCGAACACGTTTCGGAAATTTCAAATCTTGCGGATATTATGATAACCTGCGCTTACGGTCAGATTCTTACGCGCGAGGTATTAGACTGCTTTAAAGGAGGGGTGTGGAATCTGCACGCATCTCTTTTGCCTAAATTCAGGGGCGCTTCCCCCATACAGTCCGCAATACTCGCGGGCGAAAAATACACGGGTATAACCGTTATGAAAACCGAACTCGAAGTGGATTCCGGCGATATACTTCTCGTAAAGAGGTGCGCCGTCGGCGAAAAGACCTACGGCGCGCTTAGGGACGAGCTTTCCGCTTTGGCGGCTGACGCGGCGGTTGAAGCGCTGGAATATTTAAAAGCGGGCGAGCCCCTGCTTTTAATGCAGGACGAAGCGGGCATCACTCACTGTAAAAAAATCACCAAAGACGAGGCTAAAATCGATTTCGACTCTTCTGCGGAAGAGGTGGTGCGGTTAATCCGCGCTATGAACCCCGAGCCCGTTGCTTACTGTCTGCAAAACGGCAACGTACTCAATATTCTTAACGCGCAAGTTTGCGAGGGTGAGGGCGCGGCGGGCGAAGTTATCTTTGCAGACAAACGGGGCGTGTGCGTCGCCTGCATCGACGGCGCGGTATCGATAAGCGAGCTTATCCCTGCTGGCGGTAAGAGAATGAAAGCCTCGGACTATGCCAACGGCAGAAAGATAAAGGCAGGGGACAAGCTTGACTAATCCCCTCTGCGACCCTTATCTGGTGCTTTCAAAGGTTTACGGCGGAAAGTTTTTGAAGCAGGCGCTTTCGGAAACCCCCGTGGAATTTATCAACAGACCGCGCACGGTAAAAATCTGTTACGGCGTTTTGGAAAAGGATATTTATCTTAATTCGGTAATTTCCGCAAACACCCGAAAACCGCCCAAAAGCGCGGTGAGGCTGATACTTAAAATTGCGCTGTATATGCTTGAATTTATGTCAAAGCACGACTATATGGTGGTTGACAGCGCGGTAGAACTTACGAAAAAACTGGGCAAAGACGGAGCTTCGGGTTTTGTGAACGCCTTTTTGCGTTCCTATACTTTACCGACCGCGCCCGAAAAGACCGACGAAAAAATTTCGTTTGAATGCAGTGCGCCGCTTTGGCTTGTAAAGAGAATAAGGCGCAGTTATAAGGGCGAAGCGGCTGAAATTTTGTCGGCGCCGTCAAAGGGGATTTGCGTAAGGTTTGAAAAAAACGCCGAAAGCTATCTTGACAGAGAGCATATCGATACCCCTTTTGAAAATCTGTATATCTTCAAAAATTTCACGCGCGACAAGTCTTTCGACTGCGGGGACTATACCTTCCAGTCGGTGGGGTCGGTTGCAATATGCAATGCGGTGTCCCCTTGCGGAAAACTTTTGGACGCCTGCGCCGCGCCCGGCGGAAAATCGGTATTGCTTTCAAAAAAGTGCAAAGAGGTTGTTTCAAACGAACTGCACGCACACAGGGCGGAGCTGATAAAATCCTATGCAAGCCGTATGTCCGCGGATAATATTACCATTCATAACGGCGACGCGGCTGTATTTAATCCCGAGTACGAAAACGCCTTTGACGCGGTTTTGTGCGACGTTCCCTGCTCGGGCACGGGAGTAATAAACGAAAATCCCGACATAAAGCTTTTCCGCAAAGAAGAGGATATATTATCCCTTAATGACGTCCAACTTGCTATTTTAAAAAATTGCTCGCGGTACGTCAAAGAGGGCGGAAGGCTCTATTACTCGACATGTTCGGTTCTGCCCGAGGAAAACGACAGTATAGTCTACAAATTTTTAGAATGTTGCAAGGAATTTACGTTGGAAATTCCCGCAAGTCCGCTTGCACACCGCAAGACCAAATTCGGCTTGCAATATCTACCCCACATATCTCTCGGCGCGGGCTTCTTTTTAACCTCTTTTGTCAGGAATAAAAAATGAAACGCATATTACAGGATTTAAAATTCGAAGAGATTGAAAACTTAATACTCTCTTACGGCGAAAAAAAATTCCGGGCAAAACAGCTTTACGACGGGATTATGAAGGGCAAAAAAATTTCGGAGATAAATATTTCCGCAGAACTGAAAGCCCGCCTCTTGGAAACTTTTGAGGACGAGCCTGTAAAAATCGTAAAATCCCTCACGTCCAAACTGGACGGCACCGAAAAGTATCTGTTTTCCCTTTCGGACGGAAACGTGATTGAGGGCGTTCTGATGAAGTACAAGTACGGCAACACCCAGTGCGTTTCTACCCAGGTCGGTTGCCGTATGGGTTGTAAATTCTGCGCAAGCACCCTGGGCGGACTTGTGAGAAATTTAACAGCGGGTGAAATTTTGTCGCAGGTTCTCACAATAAACGCCCTGCACGCCAACGGCAAGCAGAGGGGAGTTACAAACATAGTTTTAATGGGCAGCGGCGAGCCTTTGGACAATTATGAAAACGTAGTATCGTTTTTGAAAAACGTATCCGCCGAAGGCGGCGTGAATATTTCGCCCAGAAACATATCCCTTTCAACCTGCGGACTTGTGCCTAAAATTTACGCGCTCGCGGACGAAGGGCTTCCCGTCAATCTGACGGTATCCCTGCACCAGACCACAGACGAGGGCAGGGTGCGCACAATGCCGATTGCAAAAAAGTATTCCATCGACGAAATTTTAAAGGCGTGCGAATACTATTTCGAAAAGACGGGAAGAAGATACATTTTCGAGTACTCGCTTATAGCGGGCGAAAACTGCGGCAACGAAAACGCCCAAAGCCTTATCAGGCTTTTAAAAGGCAAGCCCTGCCACGTCAATTTAATCAGATTGAACGAGGTGGAAGAGCGCGGTTTAAAATCCGTATCCGACAAGCAGGCTTACGCCTTTATGCAGGCTTTAATTGACGGCGGTCTTTCCGCAAGCGTAAGAAGAAGTATGGGTAGCGATATAAACGGGGCTTGCGGTCAACTGCGGGCGGGCTATCTGAAAAACAGCTGAAAACGCTTATACTTCGCATAACTGCGTTGCACTACGTTTTTCTCGGTCGTGTACGAAAAATTACATTCCCGTCGTAAAGCCCCGCGCGCCTTGTTCTGCCCGTATTATCGTTTTTGGGAAACCGAAATTTTAAGGAGTAATTTATGAACATAAAAATAGCACCATCAATTCTTTCGGCGGATTTTTCCGTTATGGGCGAAACTATTAAAAAATTAGAGCAAAGCGGCGCGGACTTAATCCACTGCGACGTTATGGACGGCACTTTCGTGGAGCCCATAACCTTCGGAGGGCAGATGGTGAAAAATATAAGACCCTTAACCTCCCTTCCGCTTGACGCGCACCTTATGATAGAGCACCCCAAAACCCAGGTAAAGTTTTTTGCGGACGCGGGCGCGGATATCATAACCGTGCACTATAAGGCTTGCAAAAAAATCTCGGACACCTATCTGGAAGAAACGCTTAAAATGATAAAGTCCTACGGCGTCAAGTGCGGAGCGGTGGTCAACCCCGACGTGCCGGTAGAAAATATCTTTCCTGTTTTCGGGCTTTGCGATATGGTGCTTCTTATGTCGGTCTATCCCGGTTACGGCGGACAGAAATTCATACCCGAGGTTATGCAAAAAATCGAAAGGGCGCGCGAATACGCGATAAAAACAGGCAGACCCGATATGGATATCGAAATCGACGGCGGTGTTACTTTGGAAAATGCGGCGGCTATCCGCGCGGCTGGAGCAAACGTGCTTGTCGCGGGCTCGGCGGTATTTAATGCGCCCGATATGGCGGAGGCGATATCGATATTAAAAAAATGAAAGGCATAATACTTTTAAACGGCGACCCGTATATAGGTGAAATAAACGCGGACGGCGCCCTTGTTTACTGTTGCGACGGCGCGTACGGCTGGGCGAAAAACAAGGTTAAAATAGATAAAAACATAGGCGACTTCGACAGCCTTGACGAAGTTCCCTTTCCCGCGCCCGAGGAAATTTATCCTGCGGAAAAGGATTACACCGACGGCGAAATCGCTCTTGCAAAGCTGTTGAAACAGGGCGTTGAAAAAATAGAAATTTACGGCGGAGGCGGCGGCAGGGAGGACCATTTTCTCGGGAATTTGCACCTTTTATACCGTGCAAGCGAAGAGTGCGTGCAAGCCGAAATGATTACCGACCGCTCGGTGATTTTTCCCGCAGGCGGAAAAATATTTTTGGGAAAATTTAAGGGGACAACCTTTTCCGTGTTACCTTTCGGCGGTGTCCTGCATATAATGGATAGTGAGGGGCTTAAATACCGTTATCCCGAAAAGCTTTCTTACGGCGAATGCAGGGGTATATCCAATATCGTTGAGGATTGCAATGCTTTTCTTACGGTAAAGGGAAAAGCCCTGATAATAATAAACAGGGGTGAAGTATGACCATAATCTGTATAAAACCGCCTAAGCCTGTCAGGTTTGTTTTAAGGCGGCTTTTGAAAAAATGAAATACATAGACTTACACTGCGACACGCTTACAAAAAGCTTTGATGAAAAGCTTTCTTTTAAAGACGGCGATTTGCAGATAAACCTCGATAAGCTGAAAAAAAGCGGCTGTTCCGCCCAGTGCCTTGCGATTTTTACGGAAGGACAGGGAGCTGACAGCCGCTTTAGGTCATACGCCGGATATTTTAATGACTGTATGCGCCTCTACGGAAATGTGCGGTTTATAAAGGATTACTCCGATTTAAAGTACTGCCTTGACGGCGGAGGTACGGGAGTTATTCTCACGGTCGAAAACCTCGGCTTTGTTTCTTCTGCGGACGAAATCGACGGACTTTATTCCCTCGGCGTAAGAATGGCGTCCCCCGTCTGGAATTACGAAAATCGGCTTGCTTATCCCAACCTGATATTCGAGGACGGCTTGCCCCTTTTTGAAAAGCGCGAGAGGCGCGGGCTTAAAAAGTTCGGGCGTGAGATAATTGAAAAACTGGACGAAAAGAGGATTATCGTAGATATTTCACACCTTTCCGACGGCGGCGCGGAAGACATTCTGGCGGGCAGGAAAATCCCGCTCGTCGCAAGCCACTCGAACTGCTCTGCGGTCTGCAACGTTGCAAGAAATCTTACCGACGGGCTTATAAAAAAAATCGCCGGCTGCGGCGGAGTAGTGGGCGTAAATTTCTGCAAGGATTTTTTGGGAAGCGGAAGCTCGTTCGACCGCGTGCTGGACAATATCAAGCAC
>JAIDOO010000124.1:0-10123 GCA_029063275.1 Clostridia bacterium | reverse complement strand
ATCAAGCACCTTATAAATATCGGCGGCGAGGATATAATCGCGTTCGGCAGCGACTTTGACGGGATTCCCGAGTGCGAAAACTTAGAGGGCTGTGAAAAAATGCCGCCGCTTATTTCCTTTCTCGAAAGTAACGGCATTTCGGGCGCAACGCTTGAAAAACTGGCTTATGGAAATTTCGCGCGCGTCTTTTACGAGGTCTGCGGCTAACCGCTTGCCTTTTTTCTGCGGCTGTGCTAAACTTGCGGTATGAAAAAATTTACCGTGATTTTAATCGCTTTGATAATGTCCCTTTTCTGTCTGCCGCTTTTTGCGGGTTGCTCGGCTTTTTCGTTTTCGGAAGACTTCGAGCTTAAATACGATGAAGAGGACAACCCCTATTACGTCTACTCGTTGTCTGGCTGGACGAACAAGCTGGTGGGAGAGTATACGATACCTTCCGATCACGACGGAGTGCCCGTAACCGAAATCGCAACCCAAGGTCTTATAATGACGCGGATTACCAGGCTGACCATACCGAACACGGTTACCAAAATCGGCAACGCGGCGTTTGCGTACAACTATGCGCTTGAGGAAATCGTATTCGAAGAGGGAACTGAAATAGAGGAAATCCCGCAGGGCTTCTGCGGTTACGACAGGGCGCTGAAATCAATCGAAATTCCCGCAACCGTAAAAACAATAGGCGCAATGGCGTTTTTGTACTGCGAAGAACTGGAAAGCGCAACCCTTCCCGAGGGGCTTGTTACAATCGGGTCGCGCGCTTTCAACTATACCGCGCTTAAAGAGATAACTATTCCCGCAAGCGTGCGCGACGTTGAAACGGAGGAGGGAAGAATCTGCGGCATAGGCTACGGCGCGTTCCACACCTGCGAAAAACTGACCGTTGCAACAATCAACGCGCAGATTGCCGAAATTCCTTCGGGCGCGTTCGGCTACTGCCCCGCGCTTGAAAAGATTTACCTTCCGTCAACCCTGAAGAAGATACACGGCGCGCTCTTTGACGAGGAGGGCAAGCTGGTCTACGGACACGCTTTCCACTACAACAGCTCGCTTAAAGATATTTACTTTGCGGGCACTGCAGAGCAGTGGAACGCCGTCGCTGTTGAAAACGAACCCGCGGAAGTGCAGACCGCGAAATACGACAACTCGGCAATAGTTAACGCGACGCTTCATTACGGAAACGCGCAGTAAAAAATAAAAAGTGTGTACCCGAAAGTACACACTTTTTTTGATTAGCTGAAAACTTACGCCCTTTCAACCGATTTAAGGCATCTGGCGCAAACGTAACCGCTGACGGTCTTGCCCTCTTTGACGTAAGAAACCTTTTGAACGTTGGCTTTGAACGTTCTTCTCGTTCTTCTCTTGGAATGGCTGACGTTGTTACCCGTCGTCTGTCCCTTACCGCAAACGCTGCAAACTCTTGACATATTTATACACCTCCGTGGGTTAATCGTAGTAAGGCTTTGAATTAAAGCCGAAAATAAAGCCGTTATCAAAGCGACCTTAAATAATATAACACGCGTCGGATAAAAAATCAATCAAAAACGGCGGAAAAGATTAATTTTTTTTATTTTTTCCAAAATAATTTGAGAGAAAGCAATTCAATTAAAGATAAAGATATAAAATATTCTTGCAAAAAGGCGCAAAATAGTTTACAATACTGAAAAGACGGGAGATGTTATGTCAGTAAATACAAGTAACGTATACGGTAAAATTTCAATATCCGACGCAGCCATCAGCAAGGTGGCTAAAAATGCTGCGCTGGAATGTTACGGCATAGTCGATACGGTTTCCCGCAGGTTTTCCGATTCTTTTTCCGAACTCAGAAAAAAGCAGTCGGGAAAAGGGATAAAAGTAGTAACTTCGGGCGACAGGATTTTTATCGACGTCTACGTTATAATAAAATACGGCGTATCCATTAACGCCGTGGCAGAATCCCTTAAAGAAGGGGTTAAATACAAAGTTGAAAAGTTCACGGGTATGATTGTAGATACCGTGAACGTGAATATCATAGGGGTAAAGCTGTAATTTACGGCTTTACCTTGCTTTTGTGTTTAACGCTGTTATTTGAAAATTCCACATAAGTTATTTTAACTTACCGATTTTTAGGAGTATTATGCAAAAAACCATCAACAGCACCGAATTCAGAAAAATGGTTGCAAGCGGTGCAAGAATGCTTGAAATAAACAGGGCTAAGGTTGACGCGCTCAACGTATTCCCCGTACCCGACGGCGACACGGGTACAAATATGTCGCTTACTATGCAGTCGGCTATAAAGGAAATGAACGCCTGCTCGTCAAACAGATTTCAGGAAATTTGCGACGCGGTTTCCAAGGGCGCTTTAAAGGGCGCGCGCGGAAACTCGGGCGTTATCTCTTCGCAGATATTCAGGGGAATTTGTTCCGTGTTAAAGGATACAAAGGACTCGTTTGATACTAAAACTTTTTCCAAGGCGCTCGAAGCGGGCACGAAAGTGGCTTACTCCGCAGTGTCTATCCCTAAGGAAGGTACTATTCTTACCGTTGTAAGAATGATGAGCGAAGCTTCGTCTAAGCTTGCGGGCAAGCACAAGGACTTTGTCGACTTTTTAACCGCTCTTATCGAGGTGGGCGACGAGGCTCTCGCGCGCACGCCCGAGCTTTTGCCCGTACTGAAAAAGGCGGGAGTGGTGGACTCCGGCGGCGTGGGACTTATGACCATAATGCGCGGATTTTTAGCCGCAATCACTGGCGAGGACATCGGCACCGACTCTATTCCCACCGAATCGCAGGAAATGGCAAAGGGCGGAAGCGCGGACTTCGGCGACAACTCTGATATTATAAATCTGGACTTGGGCGATATCGAATTTGCCTACTGCACCGAGTTTTTCATTATCCATTTAAAGCAGATGACCACCCTTGCCGATATCGACAGGCTTAAAGAAAAGCTTATGGGCATAGGCGACTCGGTTATCTGTATAGGCGATTTGGAGCTTGTAAAAGTACACGTCCACACGAACACCCCCGGCGTCGCTTTGACCTATGCTTTGGAGCTGGGCGAACTGGACAGACTGAAAATAGAAAATATGCTTGAAGAAAACCGTGCGTTGAAAGCCAAGCTCGAAGCCGAGAAGAAGGAAATGGGTATGCTTGCAATCTGCGCGGGACAGGGACTTGCGGACATTTTCAAGGATCTGATGTGCGACAGGGTCATAGAGGGCGGTCAGACAATGAACCCCTCGGCGCAGGACATTGCGGACGCGGTGCAAAAAATCAACGCTTCCAACGTGTTCGTGTTCCCCAACAACTCAAACGTAATTCTTGCGGCTGAGCAGGCGAAGGACCTTGTTGCCAACCGCACGATACACGTTATTCCCACTAAAAACGTGCCTCAGGGCTTTGCGGCGGCGCTGGCGTTCAACTCGGACGGCACCGTACCCGAAAACAAGACGAATATGACCCACGCGATAGACAACGTGGCTTCGGGTCAGGTAACATACGCCGTAAGAAACACCACGATGAACGGCTTTAAGCTTAAAGAGGGCGATATTATCGGTCTTGACAACAAGCGTATTCTCGCAAAGGGCAAGGATATCGAGCAGACCACGCTCGACCTTATCAAGGCGCTCAAAAACGACGAGCATGAAATTATTTCCCTTTACTACGGCGAGGGCGTTACCGAGGACGAGGCCAACGCACTTGTGGAAAAGGTGTCCGAAGCGTATCCCGATTGCGACGTGGATTGTCATTTCGGCGGTCAGCCTGTGTATTATTATATGGTATCATTGGAATAAACACATATATACTTCGCAATACGGCGTCAAGTTTGCGTTTTGTTTTGGTCGTGTACGCAAAGTACACTCCCTGCAACAAATCCGCACTTTCCTTGTCTTGCTCGTATCTCTGCGTTTATTAACACATTTACAGTAATTCAATATATATAAGTAATAAAAAGGGAGGTAATACCTCCCTTAAATTTTAAAAAATGCGGCTTACAGACTTAAAGTTCGTTTCCGAAAAGCGTGAAAAGGACTTCAACAAACTCAATATTTATACCGTTGAAGAGCTCGTCAGGCACTTTCCGCGCGACTATCTGGATTTGACCAGGCAATCGCTTTTAAAGGACGCGTATCACAACGACTACGTTTTAACCGCGTGCGAGGTGCTGACCGTAGAGGTCAACCGGCACTCGCGCAGACCCTATGTAAAAGCGGGTTGCCGTCAGGGGAATTACTATTTCAACGCGCTTTGGTTCAACCAGATGTACGTTGCGGAAAAACTCGGCAGGGGAGAATTTCTGTTTTACGGCAGGGTGAACAACCGCGACGGTATGGGTTGCACTATGTTCAATCCCCAGTTCGAGCGCGCCGACAGAAACGCATATTTGAAGGGGATTATCCCCGTCTATCCTTTAAGCGGAACGCTTACGCAGGGTATAGTGCGCACGGCTGTAAGGCAGGCATTGCAAAAGGTTTCGGTTTCAAGCAACATACCGCCCGTGTTGCAAAAAAAGTATTCGCTTTCACCCTTAAAGGAAGCATATTTAAAGGTGCATCAGCCCCTCAACAAAAAGGACGCGGAGCAGGGCGCGGCGCGTATCGCGCTGGAAGAGTATTTTTTGCTTATTTCCGCTTTCAAAGTTATAAAGGGCGGTCGGGACGACGCGCGTCTTAACGCGTACGGAGTAACGCGCGAAGAGGTCGGCGAATTTGTTTCGCGCTTTCCGTTTGAGTTTACCGAGGGGCAAAAAAACGCGGTTGAAGATATTTTCGGCAACGTTCATTCTCCGCACGTTATGAACAGGCTTTTGCAGGGCGACGTAGGAAGCGGTAAAACCGCCGTGGCGCTTGCGGGCATTTTTATGGCGGTAAAATCCGGCTATCAGGCGGCGATGATTGCCCCGACCGAAGTGCTGGCGCGTCAGAACGCGGCGTTAATCCAAAAATATTTCCCCGATTACGAGGTGCGTGCCCTGACCGGGTCAACGCCAGCCTCGGAAAAGAAAGATATAAAGAAAAAGCTTGCAAACGGCGAAATAAATATAGTCTGCGGTACCCACGCGGTTATTCAAGGCGACGTGGTGTTCCGAAAGCTTGCTTTCGTCGTCTGCGACGAACAGCACCGCTTCGGCGTAGCCCAAAGGGCTTCGCTGTCGGATAAGGGCGAGGGGTGCGACGTATTGATTATGTCGGCTACGCCCATTCCGCGCACGCTGTCGCTCATTTTTTACGGCGATTTGGATATCACGACAATAAAGGACAAGCCCGCGTCAAGGCAGGAAATTACCACCTCGATAATACTTCCGCATAAATACAACGATATGTACCGCTATGTATCCCAGCGGTCGGCGGCAGGCGAGCAGACCTATTTTGTATGTCCCAAAATAGAGGGCGACGACGAGGGCACCGTTATGTCGGTTACAGAGCTTTACGAAGAGTTGCGGGCGAAAATGCCGTCCTTGAAAATCGCGCTTTTGCACGGCAAGATGAAAGACAAGCAGAAAAACGAAATTATGGCGGCGTTTAAGGCAAAGGAATACGACTGCCTGGTGTCGACCACCGTTATAGAGGTTGGTGTGGACGTTCCCGACGCTACCACTATGATAATATATAACGCCGAAAGATTCGGGCTTTCACAGCTTCACCAGTTGCGCGGGCGCGTAGGCAGAGGGGATAAAAAAAGCTATTGCTTTTTACTTCCGGGAGCGGATACCGAAGAGGCGGCGGCGCGGCTTTCGGTCATCAAAAACAGCTCAGACGGATTTGAAATAGCGGAAGCCGACTTAAAGCTGAGAGGCGGCGGCGACTTTATGGGAACACGCCAGAGCGGAAGAATTCTCAGCGAAATCAACAAACTGCGCTTTCCCGTGTCGGTTGTGTTTACGGCAAAGGCGATTTCTGACGAAGCCTTTTCGGGCATATTCGACACGCGCCAGCTTACAAGCATCGCCGCGCAGAAGTACGAGAGCTTAAAAGACGTAATTTTGAATTAAGAGGTTTTTATGAGCGATACCGCGTTGACTTGGATAGAATACGTTGTGGTTCCCGGTTCGGTGCAGATTTTGGGCTCGGTCGCCCTGGGGCTTGCGGAGCGTTCAAGGCTCAAAAAAGAGGGCAAAGCCGACCCCGACCGTTTTACCGTCAAATTGCCGATAATTTACATAATTTCGCTTCTTGCGGGGTTTATCCTCTTTACCACGATAACGGTATTTTTCAACCGTCAGGTCAGCCGCAATCCGTCGTCCGTCAATCTGTTTACTAAAATATTTTTAAACGTCGGAATGATTGCGCTGGCTGTTGCTTGTCTTGTGTACGTTTATATTTACATGCGCAGAAAGATAGAGGTTGTCGGCGGCGTGGCAAAAGTTACGCCCGCATTTTCAAAACCCTACTCGTTTACAAGGCTTGACGTGCGGGACGTGCAGTATTACGCACAGGAAATCACGGTTAAGCTTGCGCGCAAAAAAATCAACGTTTACAAAATCTGTCATTGCTCGGGTCTGTTTTCGCAATGGCTGGGTTGGCAGGGGCTTTTACCTTAAAATTTGAGCAAATTTCCGAAATTCGTTTGACAACACTGTAAATATTTGTTAAAATCGTTTAGCACGCTTAATATAGGCGTGCTATATAATTTTGCTTTTTCCCCCTCCGCAATTAAGGGTATGCGGTGAGAGAAATATATTCCACAGGTCTTAATGGATCGAGTAAAACAAGGAGGATAGAAATGCCTACAATCAATCAGCTTATAAGAAAAGGCAGAGAAAGACAGATAGACAAATCCAAGTCGCCCATTCTGGACAATTGTCCCCAGAAGCGCGGCGTTTGCCTTTCGGTTACGACAACCACGCCTAAAAAGCCCAACTCGGCTATAAGAAAGATTGCAAGAGTAAGACTTACCAACAAGCAGGAAGGTACCGTTTACATTCCCGGCGAAGGTCATAACTTGCAGGAGCACTCGTCCGTACTCATCAGAGGCGGAAGAGTTAAGGATTTGCCCGGCGTCCGTTACCACATTATCCGCGGCGCGCTGGATACGGCAGGCGTATCGAAGAGAATGCAGTCGCGCTCTTTGTACGGTGCTAAAAAGCCTAAGTAATTAAAACGCATATCTGCGTCGCATTACGGCGTTTTTTCGTCATAATTAAAGTTTGATTTGAGCGAAAGCCAAATATAAACTAACGTATTTAAGATACGAAGGCAATATTATTGCACTACTTTGTTTTCGGAATATATTTACCCTTACCGATAAAAGTAGGCAGTATTTGCGCATAACGCGCAGAGAAGATTTGCTACCGGATAAAAATTATCAGGCAAGCAATAGCTTATTTAAGGTAAACCCTTAAAAACACAAAAAAATAAAAAATAATCAACGTCGGAATTTTTAATGGCGGATTCATTTCGCCCGTTAAGAAAATTCACGACATTAGCAATCTCGTTGCAATATCGCGTGCGAGATTGCAACGAAAAAAGGAGGATTTTATGCCCAGAAGAGGCGGCGTTCCCAAGAGGGACGTATTACCCGATCCCGTGTACGGCAGTAAGGTTGTAACCAAGCTTATCAACCAGATTATGTACGACGGCAAGCGCGGTACGGCACAGAACATCGTTTACGATGCTTTCAGAATAATGAGTGAAAAATTGGGACAAGACCCCATGGAAATTTTCAATCAGGCAATGAACAACATTATGCCCGTATTGGAAGTAAAGGCAAGGCGCGTCGGCGGTGCCAACTATCAGGTTCCCATCGAAATCAGACCCGAAAGGCGTCAGACCCTTGCAATCCGCTGGCTGGTTATTTCCACCCGCAAGAGAAGCGAGCGCGAAATGGCGCAGAAGCTTGCGGCTGAGCTTATGGACGCATACAACAACGCAGGCGGTGCGGTCAAGAAGAAGGAAGACACGCACAGAATGGCAGAAGCAAACAAGGCGTTTGCACACTTCAGATTTTAAGAGGTAGGCTATGGCAAGAGAATACGATTTAGGCCACACCAGAAATATCGGTATTATGGCGCACATCGACGCCGGCAAAACCACTACTACCGAACGTATTTTGTACTACACCGGTATTAACCACAAGATCGGCGAAACCCACGACGGTACCGCAACTATGGACTGGATGGTTCAGGAGCAGGAAAGAGGTATTACCATAACTTCCGCCGCGACCACCTGCCATTGGACGAGAACCGGTCTTACCAAAAAAGACGAGTGCAGAATTAACATTATCGATACCCCGGGACACGTTGACTTTACGGTAGAGGTAGAGCGTTCGTTGCGCGTTCTCGACGGCGCGGTCGCAACCTTCTGCGCGAAGGGCGGCGTTGAACCCCAGTCCGAAACCGTTTGGCGTCAGGCTGACAAGTATAAGGTACCCCGTATCGCATACGTCAACAAAATGGACATCAACGGCGCAAACTTCCCCCGCGCGGTCCAGATGATGCGCGAAAGACTTAACGCAAACCCCGTTCCCATCGAGCTTCCCATAGGTAAAGAGGATACATTCCGCGGTATCGTAGACCTTATCGAAATGAACGCGGAAATCTATGACTCGGACGACGGCAAACAGTACCACAAGGACGAAATCCCCGCAGATATGAAGGACGCGGCGGAAGAAGCCCACATGGCGGTTATGGAAGCTGCGGCAGAGGGCGACGACGAGCTTATGGAAAAGTTCCTCGAAACGATGGAACTCACCCCCGAAGAAATCAGAAAAGGTCTCAGAAAGGCTACTATCGATATGAAGTGCACCCCCGTTCTTTGCGGTTCGTCCTATAAGAACAAGGGCGTACAGATGCTTCTGGACGCGGTTATCGACTATCTTCCCTCGCCCGTGGACGTTGCTCACGTCAAGGGCGTAAACCCCGACAACGGCAAAGAGGAAGAGAGAGAAACTTCCGACGACGCTCCTTTTGCGGGACTTGCATTCAAGATTGCAACCGACCCCTTCGTAGGCCGTCTTGCATATTTCAGAGCATACTCCGGCGTGCTTGACTCGGGTTCGTACTGCTACAACTCGACCAAGGGCAAAAAGGAAAGGGTCGGACGCCTTGTGCAGATGCACGCGAACACCCGTACCGAAATCCCCAGAGTTTACTCGGGCGATATCTGCGCAATCGTCGGGCTTAAAGACACCACTACGGGCGATACCCTTTGCGACGAAAAGCATCCTATCGTCCTCGAACAAATGACTTTCTCCGATCCCGTTATCCAGCTCTCTATCGAGCCCAAGACCAAAGCGGGACAGGAAAAAATGACTATGGCGCTTATCAAGCTTGCCGAAGAAGACCCCACGTTCAAGACCTATACCGATCAGGAAACCGGTCAGACCATTATAGCGGGTATGGGCGAGTTGCACCTTGACATTATCGTAGACAGACTTTTGCGCGAATTCAAGGTAGAGGCAAACGTAGGCGCACCGCAGGTTGCTTACCGCGAGACTATCAGAAAAGCTGTTGACTGCGAAGGTATGTACAAGCGTCAGTCGGGCGGTAAAGGTCAGTACGGACACTGTAAGCTTCATATGATTCCCGGCGAACCCGGTTCGGGCTACACCTTCGAAGATTTGACCGTCGGCGGCTCTATTCCCAAGGAATACATTCCCGCTATCGACAAGGGTATCCAGGGCGCGGCTAAAAACGGTTTCCTCGCGGGATACGAAGTCGTTGACTTCAAAATCCAGGTTTACGACGGAAGCTACCACGAGGTCGACTCTTCGGAAATGGCTTTCCAGATTGCAGGCTCTATGGGCTTTAAGGACGGTATGACCAAAGCAAATCCCGTGCTTTTGGAACCCATTATGAAGGTTGAAGTTATCACCCCCGACGACTATTTCGGCGATATTATGGGTAACGTAACCGCACGCCGCGGCACGATTATTTCCACGGACGACAGAGCGGGAGCAAAGGTAGTTGACGCGGAAGTTCCCCTTTCCGAAATGTTCGGCTACGCTACCGACCTGCGTTCGAGAACTCAGGGCAGAGGTCAGTTCACAATGCAGTTCGACCACTACGCTGAAGTTCCCAAGAGCGTTGCCGAAAAAGTAATCGGCGAGAGAGCTAAGAAAAATTAAAACGCGATTTATGCGTTTAAGCAGTTAAAATTTTGAATTTACCGATACGGTAAAAAAAATAAAAAACCCGCGTTTTTTAATTG
>JAIDOO010000123.1 GCA_029063275.1 Clostridia bacterium | reverse complement strand
GCCGGGAGGAGATACCGCGCCTATTGCCGTTACCGAGCCCGTTCTGTTTCCGTCGCCCAAAATTCTGACGATGCCCGCCCTCTCGTAAAACTCCGCGAGACGGCTTGAAAGATACGCGGGATAGCCCTCGTCGCCGGGCATTTCCTCTAATCTTCCGCTCATTTCGCGCAGAGCTTCCGCCCAGCGCGAAGTCGAGTCTGCCATAATAGCAACGTTATAACCCATATCGCGGAAATACTCCGCAATAGTGATACCAGTATAAATAGAAGCTTCCCTGGCGGCTACGGGCATATCGGAAGTGTTTGCGATAAGCACCGTTCTCTTCATAATCGGTTCGCCCGTTTTGGGGTCCTTTAATGCGGGGAATTCGTTTAAAACGTCGGTCATCTCGTTACCGCGCTCGCCGCAGCCGACGTAGACTATAATATCAGCGTCAGCCCATTTTGCAAGCTGGTGCTGTACGACTGTTTTGCCGCTTCCGAATGGACCGGGAACGGCGGCAACGCCTCCGCGCGCTATGGGGAAAAGGGTATCTACAACCCTCTGACCGGTAATCATAGGCGACGCGGGCGAAAGCTTTTCGCGGTAAGGTCTGCCTCGACGGACAGGCCATTTTCTCAGCATACAAACATTGCGTTTTCCGCTCTGCGTACGCAGAGTCGCAACCGTCTGCTCTATGGTAAAATCCCCTTCTTCGATTGCGGTAACCTGTCCGCTCATTCCGTTGGGAACTAAAATTCTGTGTTCGATAATTTCGGTTTCCTGCACCGTGCCAAGAATATCGCCCTCGCCGACGGTATCGCCTACTTTTACACGGGGCACGAAATGCCACTTTTTATCCCTGTCAAGACGGTTGACCGAAACGCCTCTCGATATGCGTGATCCGTATTTGAAATAAAGGGTGGTCAAGGGACGCTGTATTCCGTCGAATATACCCGAAATAAGTCCCGGCGCAAGCTCAGCCGAAAGGGGCTCGCCCGTGGAAACGACTTCTTCCCCCGGTCCTAAGCCCGAAGTTTCTTCATAGACCTGAATCGAAGCTTTGTCGCCGCGAAGCTCTATAATTTCGCCTATAAGCCCTTTGTCGGACACTCGAACGACGTCGAACATTTTGCTGTCCGCCATGTCCTCTGCTATAATCAGCGGTCCCGAAATTTTTACTGTTTTACCCATAATAACCTCTGTCGATTAGTCGTTGAAGAGTATATCAACGCCAAGGGCGCGTTCCATCGCGCTCTTTAAAAGTTCTTTGCCGTAATCCGAGCCCTCGCTTGTAGGTACGCTCAGCACTACGGGATAGGGCTGTTCGTCAAACCTTTTCAAAAAGCCCGTCAAGGGAGCGTAAAGCTCTTCGGTTACAAATATGATTTTATAGTCTTTTGCGATTTTACGGATAAGCTCTTTGGCTTTGTCCGCGTTTTCAGCCGCAAACGCAGAAACGCCCGCCGCTTTGAAAACGGTTATGCTGTCGCCGCTTCCGACTATTGCTATTTTGCCTTCCATTTAAACTCTCCTCACGAAAGTTTTCGCTATACGGCGCGAAGCCGTCTTTTGATTGCGCCCTCGTCCATGCCCGCAAGCAGGCACACGAATAAAATTCTTACGTTCGCATTTTCGGCGCGCCGCCTTATAACGTAGTACAAAAAGGGCTGGCTACGTCTAAGCGCGTATTTGTCAGCCGAAAGGTAATCGCACTCTGCGTTGTCGCGCATAAGCTCGGCTTCGGTCATAGGCTTGCCCTCTGCCTTTGCTTCGAGGCAGGTTCTTAAAAAGCTTGTATATCCCGTGCCGTCGAAAAGCCGTTCTGCCTTTTCCCCGTCGGCTTCAAACAGCCCGTTGAGCTGTTCTGCTTTGAGCCTGCCGCCTGCAACGTAATTTTTTTCAGCCTGCTTATCAGACTGCGAGCGCAGTACAGTGAGAATATTCGTCATATCCGCTTTTTCAGCAAGCAGTTTTTTAAGCGTAGGATTTTTTGCACACGTCTTTACAAGGTGGCAATAAAGCGCCTTTTCGAAGATTGCGCCGATTTCCGCGCCAGATACCTCCGCTTCTTCCCGAGAAAAAAGCTCCTCCGCCTTTTTGCAGGCTTTTTCAAGTTCTCCGCCCAGACTTTTATATTCGCCGCTCTCTATACAGCGCGAAATTTCAGAGATTTCAAAAAGTCCTTGCGGCGCGAGCATTCCTTCCGCGTCCGTTTGAAGATAACGCGCTTTGAAAAGCGCTTTTGCGTTGTGGAAATCGCGGGGCGATAAAAAGTAGCTTTGCTCGGGCGCACCGCCGTATTCGCGGATAAACCCGTCTATATCGCGCTCGTCGGAAGATAAAAGCTTTTCATAGTCGTAAACGGTTACTGCGTCCGCGCCTTTGCCGAAGCCGCTTTCCGTAATTCCCCGGAAAGCTTCTTCAACGCCGCCCTCGCACAGCTTGGAAATTTTTGCGCCCAAAAGATATACTTCCTTTGCGGCAATTACTCCGTTAACGTAGTCGTAGTCCTTATGCATAATCAATCCTTGAAAATTTTAACTGCGATATCCGACTGAAACTGCTCTCTGTCTGCGGCAAGAAGCGCGGAATAAGATACGTCCTTATCCGAGTCTTTTCCCAGAAGTATAAATCCGCCTTCAACCTTTGCGCTTCCGTGCGACATTTTCAGCTTTTTCTTTTTTACGACGTCAAGTTTCATTACTTCCTGCGAAAATTTATAGCTTGAAGCAAACGCAATCTCGTCGCCCTCTTCGGCGTATTCCTTTAAAAGCTTTTCCGCAAGCTTTAACGAATCCTCTTTATCCAGCGCACAAAGCTTTTGCAACGCGCCGCCGTAAACGGCGTCGATTACCCGCCGTTTTTCTTTAAGCTCCGCTTTTGCTCCGTCAAGACGGGCGGAAGCCGCCTTGCCGTCTAAAATCGCCTTTACCTTTTGCGCCGTTTCCGCTTGCACGCCGAGGTATTTTCTGCGCGCGCTTTCGTTGGCGCTTTCCAAAGTTTCTTCCGCCTTTTTCCGCGCCTCGGATATAATACGGTTGCGCTCCTCTTCGGCGTCGGAAATTATGCGTTCGACAATACTTTCCTTACTCATTTTTTAGACCCGTTAAATTAACGCAATAAACATTATAGAGATAATAAGTCCCAAAATTGCGTAGAACTCTATCATCGCGGGATAGATAATCAGCTTACCGCCGAGGGAATCCTGCTTGCCTACTGCGTAGATGCAGTTGACCGCCGACATACCCTGCAAAATACCCGTTACAAGTCCCGAAATCGCCATAGGCATAACCATTCCGAACATCGTCCAACCGTCCGCAACCGACATAGCCGTGCCGAGCGAGCCCGACGCTATTATTGCGATAATAAAGCCGTAGATACCCTGAGTAGCCGGAAGCAGAACGAGTACGAGCACTTTACCGAACTTTTTGGGATTTTCGCCGAGAACGCCAGCCGCGGCACTGCCCGTCTTGAAAAGACCGATTGCCGAGCCTACGCCGCACGCAAGCACGCACAGCACAATCCCGAAAATTCCTATTACGTATCCTGTTGTCATAAAATAACCTCCAAGTTTTTTTAATTTTTTATACCGCAACCTACCCGTTTAATCGGCTGTGGGTTGCAAAGTTTTTACTACTTTTACATATTTCTGGTTTGAGCCGAGCGGAGCGAACAGCTCACCCTCGCCCTCGAAAAATCTGCCGTAAAACTCAACGTATTGCAGTCTTGCATCGTGAATGTACGCGCCCAAAAGCCCTATTGCGAGATTGAAGCCGTGTCCGACTATCAGAAGCACTACGCCCAAAATAACCAACATAGGGTTTCCGCTGAGAATAAATCCCGTACCGCCGTTCACGCCTACAACGGCGTAATCTGAAATAATTTTGGCTATTACCGCGCCCGAAAGCATCAGTCCGTAAAGTCTTGCATAGCTTAAAACGTCCGAAGCGTAGTTAATTATTCCGTAAGCCGCGCCGAAGCCTTTTGTGAACTTGCCCAAAAGCTTTTCCTTTCTGCCTGCGGTAAAAATCGCTACGACAAGCGCCGCGCCCGCCATAATTCCGCCGACAAGTGCAAGACGGGGGAATTTAAGCTCGTCGATAAGTCCCGCAACCGCAAGCCCCACGCCGAGTGAAAACACAACCCATACAAGTCCGTCCAAAATTCCGTCCCAGAACCTGCCGCGGCGCATACACTGGATTGCGCGGCAGACGTATCCTGTCAGAAGCTGAACGACACCGAGCTCTAAGCTTATCACAAGCACTGCGGGCACTCGTATGCCCATAAAGCTCCACATATCGCTTTGTGCGTTCGGCATTACCGACCTGAACATTTCCACGCCGAAAAGCGAACCGAACAGCGCGCCCCAGATAACCGCAAAAATTCCGCCTATTGCAAATACTGCCGAAAGCCTGGTTATACCGCCGTCCTTTTTGCGCGTTTTCAAATATATCGCTCCGCCGCCCAAAATCATCAACGCGCCGTAGCCCATATCAGCCATAATAAAGCCTAAAAACAGGCTGTAAAAGAAAGCCATTACCGTATTGGGATCGAACTCGCGCGAATTTGCCGGCGAATACATATTGGTTATTGTTTCGAAGTTTTTAACAACTGCGTTGTTTTTGTAAAGGGTAGGCGGCGTTTCATCCTCGTCAGGCTCGCTGAACTCGTAGTACACTGCGGAAGTTACGCCGTCAAGGGTCTGCTTTATAAGCTCTTCCGCGTCCTTCGGAACGTAAGCCTCCAAAAAGAAGGTCTTTGCCGTACCGCGCATTTTTTCGGTTTGCGACAGCTTTTCAAGCTCGAAAGCGAGATAGTCGCAGTAAACTTTGAACTGCTTTATATTTTTGCCCAGCCCGTAAAGCTTTTCCTTTACGCCGTCCAAAAGAGAGTCAATCTCGTCAATCCGTACGCAAACGCCGTTGTAAACCTCTTCCCCCGTTTTATCGCTTTGGAAAGGGCAAGCGGAAAATCCCGCCGACTGCAACAGCCCGTCAATCTGTTCTTCCGACTTGTGCGCCGCGAAAATCACAAGCGCGGTTTCAGCGTCGGAGCTAATAACCTTGCAGTCGCAAAGTCCGCGCGAGCATACCTCTTTCAAAAAAGCGTCGGCTTCGGACGAAGGCAGTGTGCCAAGCTTAATGACCGTATGCTTCGTATCCGCAAAATCGCCCAGACGTCTTTTTATGCACGAATAAATTTCAGCTGTTTTCTGCGTGCGCAAAAGCTTGCTTTTTTCAGCTGAAAGGGAACGCCTTTTATCTATCAGCGAATTTATTTCCGCGATAAGCGCGTCCGCCTGCTCTTTATATTTGCCCGCCCCGATAAACTCGGAATAAGAAACGTCAAAGCCGTCGCCGAGGACGTCCGTCTTAATTTTGTTTTCCTTTATATAATTTTCAACTTCGGCGCATAAAAAACCGAGCGCGGCTTCGGCAGAGTTGCAATACTCGCGCAAATCCCCGCAATCGGCTTCCAGCGGAAATGTAAGCTCCGCTGCGGGATGAAGTTTAATCTCGGTTGCGCCCGTCCATTGCAGGGAATTTAAAATTTTATCCCTGTCGTAGGCAAGCGCCGCGAGATTGAGTTTTTGCATTTCAGCGACTGCCACGGGTTATCCTCCGGACTATATCCGCAACCGCTTTATCGGTATGTTTGATAACCGAATCGGCGTAAGCCGCCGCTTCGGCACGTTTTTTATCCAGCGACTGCGTATATAGCTTGTCCGCCTCGGCGTGAGCCGCGGCTATTTCTTTTTCACGGTAAAGTTTACATTCTTCCTCGCACTTTTCGGCGATTTTTACGACTTCCGATTCTGCGTCCCCGGCAATCTGCGCCGATTGCAAAAGCGCTTCCGCCTTAATCTGCTCTGCCTCCGCTTCCGCCCGGGTTATCGATTTTATTATTTCTTCCATAAACCGCTCCATGAACAGGTAAAATTTTCCAACTTCTGTATTTTACCATATATAGTAAATTTTTGCAAGTAGATAACAAAAAAGGTTAAAAAATTTCACAAAATTTCATTTTTCGATAAAAAAGCCGTCCGCGCCGATAATAGCGCGGACGGCTTGAAGATTATCTGATTGCTAATTTTCGGTTTTAGCTTCTTCGTTACTTTCCGTCTTTTCTTCCCCGCCCTTTTCTTCCTTTTCAGGCTCGTGCGCGGGAGCGGAAGATATGCCCACAACGTCGTCCACGGGAAGCGAAAAGGCTATTCCGTGCCCCTCGGTCTTTAAACCTGCCGAGCGGTAAATCGCGTGCAAAACCGCGTCCTTAATTTCGGAAGGCACCAAAATCATAACTATTTCCTTATCGGGCTGAATGGAAATATTAAAAAACTGCTCGGCTTCCTTGTTGGCGGTGCCCCTTGCGTGGATTACCGTACCGCCGCGCGCGCCCACTTCCTTAGCCGCGTCCATAACCGTTTCGGAAAAGCCCGAGTCGATTATGCACATTATCATTTCGTATCCGGATACAGTCTGCATACTATTTGCCCTCCTTGACCATTTGTTTATTATCGCTCAAAAATCCGTAAATCAGCGCGCCTATCACGCTAGTCAAAGGCACTGTAAAGGAAATGCCCTTTCCGTCCTTAATGGAATTGAATTTGTTTTCCAAAGCGGCGAGCGCGGACGGAATTTTATTTTCCTGAATGACGCTGAAAATTACAGCCTTTTCATTATTGTCCGAAAGTCCCAACAGTCCCAGCATCTTGGCGCTTGCGGTTCCGCTTGCAAGCACGACCATCTGCATATTTACGTTAAATGACTGAATTAAATCGATAAAGTATTCGGCTTTGCTTCTGCTTACGTCCGTTATCATAAGTTTGATTCTGTTTGACGT
>JAIDOO010000122.1 GCA_029063275.1 Clostridia bacterium | reverse complement strand
TTATTATAGTATCAGATAAAAGCTTTTGTCAATAAATTATACAGGAGATATTAATGGATTTCATAGACTTGGCAAAGTCGCGCTATTCGGTGCGCTCGTTTTCCGACAAAAAAGTGGAGAATGAAAAACTCGAACTTATTTTAGAAGCGGGAAGGGTTGCGCCTACTGCGTGCAATAACCAGCCGCAAAAAATTTACGTTCTTCAAAGCGAAAAAGCAATAGAAAAACTGAAAGAGGTAAGTAAATTCGTTTTTGGCGCAAAAACGGTAATAATGATTACTTCGGACAGGAATACCGAGTGGAAAAATCCGCTCACCGATAAATACCGCACAGGCGAAATTGATTGCTCGATAGTCTGTACCCATATGATGTTGCAGGCGTGGGAGATAGGCATAGGTTCGTGCTGGGTCGGATACTACGACCCCGATTTGATTGCAAAGCAATTCGATTTGCCCGCAAACGAGCAGGTTATCGCGCTGTTGCCCATAGGCTATCCTGCGGAGGGGAGCAAGCCGTCAAACGGACACTTCGCGTCTAAAACTTTAAAAGAGATGGTAATTTACGTTTAATATTACATAAATTAACGGAGCAATATTTTGATTAAAAAATATGACATAACGGGAATGACTTGCTCTGCGTGCTCGTCAGGCATAGAAAAATCCGTTTCAAAATTGGATGGCGTTACCGCCTGCGAAGTCAGCCTTATGGCAAAGTCAATGAAGGTTGAATTCGACGAAAATATTCTGTCCGACGGCACAATTTCCGATACGGTTAAATCGTTAGGTTACGGAATTTTCGACGAGGGCGAAAAACCTCTGGAAAATAAAAAAAGCGGCAAATTCACGCTTATAAGGCTCATTGTTTCGGTCTGTCTGTTGGTGCCCCTTTTGTACGTTTCTATGGGGCATATGTTCGGTGCGCCCGTGCCGTTTTTTATCGACCCGTCAAGGGGCAACGGCGAATGGTTTTCATTCTACCAGTTGATAATTTCGGCTGTAATTGTCGGACTTAACTATTCATATTTCAAAAACGGCATTGTGGCGCTCTTCAAAAAAGTGCCCAATATGGATACCCTTGTCGCGCTCGGTTCGGGTGTTTCGTTTTTGTATTCGCTTGTTCTGTCCGTGCTGGTTTTCGTTGGAAAGGCGCAGGGTAACGAGGCGTGGTACGGGTTGCATATGGATTTGCATTTCGAGTCTGCGGCAACCATACTTGCGCTTGTTACGGTCGGCAAATGGCTTGAAGAAAAATCCAAAGCCAAAACCGGCAGTGAGATTGAAAAGCTTTTAAAACTTGCTCCCGACGCTGTAACGATAGAAGTGGACGGTCAGCAAAAAACCGTGCCCGTGAAAGAAGTAAAGGTCGGCGATACGGTAATCGTAAAGCAAGGCGAGTATATACCCGTTGACGGCGAGGTTATCGAGGGCAGTTCGTTCGTTGACAAGTGCGCGATAACAGGTGAAAGTCTGCCGGTTGAAGTTATTGAGGGCGATGCGGTTACTTCCGCAGCTCTCGTAAAAAGCGGACTTATAAAACTTCGCGCCGAAAAGGTCGGCAGTGAAACTACTCTTTCAAAAATAATAAATATGGTGCGCGAAGCAGGCGCAAGCAAAGCGCCCATTCAGAAATTCGCAGATAAGGTTGCGGGGATTTTTGTGCCGGCGGTAACGATAGCCGCGATTTTGACGTTTATAATATGGGTAATTATAGACGGCAAAGTTGTGCCCGCGCACAGCGTAACTTACGCTATAAGCGTACTTGTCGTTTCCTGCCCGTGTGCGCTGGGACTTGCAACGCCCGTTGCTATTATGACCGCGACGGGAAAGGGCGCTTCGCTCGGAATTTTGTATAAAGACGCCGAAAATCTGCAAAAGGTGTGCAATCTGAACAGCGTGCTGTTGGATAAAACCGCAACGTTAACCGAGGGCAAGCCCAAGGTTTGCGACGTACTGACCTTCGGTTGCAGTGAGGACGAGGTTTTAAAGATAGCGTGCGGAATAGAAAAAAATTCAAATCATCCGCTGGCTAAGGCGGTTGTTGATTACGTCGGAGAAGGCGTCGAAGTCGGCAATTTCGTCTACTTTGTGGGCAAAGGCGCAAGAGCCGAATATAACGGTGAAAGATATCTTCTGGGCAACGCCAAGCTTGTTTCGTCAATAAAAATCACCGATGACGTAAAAGCCAAGGTAAGCGAGCTTTCCGCAGACGGAAAGACCGTGCTGTATTTTGCAAATTCAAAAAAGATACTCGCGCTTATCGCGGTTGCGGATACTCTTAAAG
>JAIDOO010000121.1 GCA_029063275.1 Clostridia bacterium | reverse complement strand
GAGTATGATTGCCGTTGCGCTTTTTCTTCTTGTGTTAATAACAGGTTCCTACCAGACGGTTGAGGCGGGTACGGTTGCGGTGGTAAAGCAGATGGGCGTTATCAGCGACGTCGAAAGCCCCGGTACTTATTTCGACTTCTGGCTTACGCGCAAGTATGAAAATTACGACTCTAAGGTTCAGCAGGTAGAAATAAAAATGGACGCGTACACTTCCGACGCGCAGTCTATGGACATCTCTATGGTGGTTCAGTTCCAGATCCGTCAGGACAACGTGCAGGAAATAGCGCTCAACTACGGTGGTTTGGAATCTCTTACAAACAGAATACAAAGCGTTGCAATCGAGCGCACGAAAGCAACTCTTTCGCAGTATCAGGCGGAAAAGCTTATCGAAGAGAGAAACCAGATTTCGCCCAAGGTCGAGCAGGTTATTTCAGAGGCGATTGGCGATAAATACTACGTAACCTTTAACAGCGCGGTGCTGACGGACATCACTTTCTCGGCGGCTTTCGAAGAGGCAGTAGAAGCTAAAATGATGGCTCAGCAGGAAAAATTGCAGGCGCAGTACGAAAACGAGAAAAAGAAGGAGCAGGCGGAAGCACAGCTTTATGTTGCCGAGCAGGAAGCCAAAGCTTTGCTTGCAAAAGCTCAGGCTGAAGCGGATGCGCAGGTAGCTACGGCTCAGGCTGAAGCGCGCTCGATTATGTTGAAGAGCGTTGAAATCGCGCGTATGCTCGGCTATACCGTCAACCAGTCGGCGGACGGAGAAATTATTAATTACGAAATTGTTTTCGACAGCGAGCATAACGGAGCGGATATTGCGGAGTATTTAAAATACGTTGAATATCTGTCAAAGTGGGACGGTAAGCTTCCCCAGGTTGTCGCGGGCGAAAGCGGGTTTATGATAACTTTGCCTACCGCGCCTTCAACCGACGGTCAGAATTAATTGCAGTAAAGTTAAAGCCTGCGCTTTTCCGCGCAGGCTTTTTCCTCATAAGTGAGGTAAACGGATAAATTTCGTTTACAAAATTAGTATATCCTGCTATAATCGGACTATACTTTTAAATCGCAGTTAAAATATGGAAACAGACATAAAGACCGTTCTCGCCGAGTGCGGATTCAGCTTCAAAAAACAGCTGGGTCAAAACTTCATAACCGATAAAAACCTGCTCTCTTCGATAGTGGCGCTGTCAGGCGCAAAAGAGGGCGACACCGTCGTGGAAATCGGTTGCGGAGCGGGCACGCTGACCCGTGCGCTGGCGCAAAAGGTGAAAAGGGTAATCTCGTTCGAGGTGGATAAAAGCCTCGCGCCCGTTTTGGAGCGCACCCTTTCGGGGCTTGAAAACGTAGAAGTGGTTTTCAGGGATTTTTTAAAGGTTGACCTGGACGGGTTTGAAAAGGAGCTAAGTGAATACGTTGTTGTTGCAAATCTTCCGTATTACGTTACTACGCCCCTTATAATGAAGCTTATCGAGAGCTCTGAAAAATGCAAGGGGCTTTGCGTTATGGTGCAGGAAGAGGTTGCCGAAAGGCTTTGTGCGGAAGCGGGAACAGCCGAATACGGCGCGATAACCGCTATGGTCGCACTGCGTGCTGAGTGCAGTATCGTAAAGCGCGTGCCCAGGACGCTTTTTACGCCCCGTCCCAACGTGGACAGCGCGGTCGTGAAATTCACTTTCGGCAAGGGAATAGAGGCGGCTGACGCGGCGCTGTATAAAAAGGTGGTGCACGCGGCTTTCGGCTCGCGCCGTAAAACCCTTGAAAACAATCTGGTAAATTCGTTCGGGCTTTCACGGCGACAGGCGCAGGAAATTCTTACAAAATGCGGGATAGACTTGAAAGCCCGCGGCGAAACTTTGAACCCGTTGCAGTTTGCAAGCCTATCAGATGTAATCAAAGAATATATATAATAAAGTTAAAGCCGCCCGCGCTTTGAAAAAG
>JAIDOO010000120.1 GCA_029063275.1 Clostridia bacterium | reverse complement strand
ACATACTTTCACCAGACTTTATATAAAAGGTTAAAATACTTCCCGTTCATGCATTAACGCTTGAAGACGTAAAACGCCGCCGCCCGCAGTTTGAAGAGGGGGGACTGCGCGCCCTTGAAAATAAAAAGGGGGGCGCGGTACTGCTTGCCGGCGGTCAGGGAACGCGTTTAGGCTTCGATAAAGCAAAGGGTATGTTCAACATAGGACAGACGAGATTTTTGTCCATCTTCGAACAGCTTATAAACAACGTCAAGGACGTAACCGACGTTTCGGGCAGATATTTTCCGTTGTTTATTATGACCAACAGCATAAACAACGGACAGACGATAGATTTTTTCAAAGAGAACAACTACTTTGGTTATCCGCGCGACAGGGTTCACTTTTTTATTCAGGATACCGAGCCTGCGTGTAGCTTTGACGGCAAAATCTTTCTTGACCAAAAGCACAAAATTTCATTATCGCCCAACGGCAACGGGGGCTGGTATTCCTCGCTCATCAACGCGGGTTACAACCGCATTTTAGACCGTGAGGGAATAGAGTGGCTTAACGTTTTCGGCGTAGACAACGTCTTGCAGAGGATATGCGACCCTGTGTTTATCGGCGCTACCCTTATGTCGGGACATAACTGCGGCGCGAAGGTAGTCAAAAAGCTATACGCCGATGAAAAGGTTGGCGTTCTGTGCGAAGAAAACGGCAAGCCGGCAATAGTTGAGTATTACGAAATGCCGTCTGAGCTTGCAAACAAAAAGGACAGGAGCGGAGAGCTGGTTTACCGATACGGCGTTACGCTGAATTATCTTTTCAACGTAAAACAATTGAACACAACCCTTTCGGGCAATCTTCCTTACCATCTTGCGAAAAAGGCGGTGCCTCATATAGAAAACGGAGAGCGCGTAACCCCTCAAGAGCCGAACGGCTATAAATTCGAAACGCTGGTAGTGGATATGGTTAAGCTTATGGGAAGCTGTCTTGCGTTCGAGGTTGAACGCGACAACGAATTTGCACCCGTCAAAAACGCGCACGGCGCGGACAGTGTGGATACGGCAAGACTTTTGCTTAAAAAGAACGGAGTAAGTCTATAATCAGATAAACGGATATAAAGGAATTTATATGAAGAAAATTCTAACTTTTGTTGCATCATTTTTTATCGCGTCTGTAATGTTATTTTGCGGATGCAGTATTTTTAAAGGCGAACCCGGTGCCGACGGTGCGAACGGATTGGACGGACGCGACGGCAAGGACGGTACGACTTTTTCTATTTACGACGCATACGAGGCTGCAAAAAGCGTTGAAGGAAACGAAAATCTTACCTTAGACGATTTTTTGAAAAATTATTTCAGCTATACTGACGGAGAGTTAAGCGAAGTTGCATCCTTACAGGCTAGCATAAACCGCTCGCTTATGTCGTCTGTTACGGTTGTTACCAGATTTAAATACAGGAGCGGTTATTACGGCTACACTTATAATATTTTCTACGGCTCGGGCGTGATTTTATGGGCTGATAAATCTTCGGGCGACGCTTACGTAGTAACAAATTGCCACGTTGTTTATGAAAATACCTCTGCGGACGCCTACGGCATTTGCGAATATATAAGATTGTATCTTTACGGTCAGGACGTAATGGGCGTTAATTACGATTTTGCGTCCGATTACAGCTCTATCTTGGACTCTACAGGATCGGGAATGGTGGCGGAGGTCATCGGCGCGTCGATTACCTACGATATAGCTCTCTTAAAGGTGTCTAACAGCGACGTTATTAAACGAAACGACGTTTTTGCGGCAAGCTTTTCAAATGACGAGGACGTTTACCTCGGTGAAACCGTTTACGCGATAGGTAACGGCGAAGCGGAGGGTATGGGCGTGTCCGATGGCGTTATAAGCAAGGACAGCGAATATATTTCTCTGAGCCTCACAGATAGCGTCAACGACGCAATCTCTTATCGGGTAATGAGGACTACAGCGGCAATCAACCACGGCAATTCGGGCGGCGGACTTTTCAATGTCAACGGCGAAATCGTGGGGATAGTTAACGCCAAGAACGACGAATCCGACGTGGACAATATGGGTTACGTTTTACCGGGAAGTATAGTAAAAAGGCTTGTTAAACTTATGTACGACAGCTATAACGGCAGGTTTTCTTTCGGTATTTATAAGGCGTATCTGGGCGTTGAAACCGCCGTTACCGACAGCTATGCAAGCTATGACGCGGAAAGTGAGCGTGCGGTAATAACTGAGGTTTTAAAGGTTAAATCGGCAACCGATTTCCCTGCAAGGGGCAAATTGCAGGCGGGCGACGT
>JAIDOO010000012.1 GCA_029063275.1 Clostridia bacterium | reverse complement strand
GAAATATTTCATTCATAAATATTCATTTATCTTTTTAATGCGGTATTAACTGAAATGTGATAAAATGAAGCAACATGGAGAAAGATATATGATTAAAATTCTTGTCGTGGAAGATGACGAAAATCTCAATTTGTCGGTTTGCAAGCATTTGGCGGCGCACGGATATTCGGCAAAAGGCTGTCCCAATGCGTTAAACGCAATAGACATAATGTCGGCGGAAAAGTACGATTTGATTATTTCGGATATAATGATGCCGAAAATGGACGGGTTCGATTTTGCCCGAAAGGTCCGTGAGTTGGACAAAAATATTCCTATTCTCTTTATGACCGCGCGGGACGATTTTTCGGCAAAGGAAAAGGGCTACAAAATAGGAATTGACGATTACCTGGTAAAGCCTATCGATTTGGACGAGCTGTTATTACGTATAACCGCACTACTTCGCCGTGCAAAAATTGCAACGAGCAAAAAACTTGTAGTCGGCAATCTCACTCTTGACGAGGACGCTGTGAGTGCGGAAGTTGACGGTCAGCCCGTTGTTTTGACCTTGCGTGAATTTCAGATTATATATAAGCTGTTATCCTACCCGAATAAAACTTTTACAAGAGGTCAGCTTTTAGACGAGTTCAGCGGATATGAGAGTGAAAGCGGACTTCGCTCGGTTGACGTGCATATTACGAATTTAAGGCAAAAGTTTGAAGCCTGTAACGGTTTTAAGATTAACACTATCCGCGGACTTGGATATAAGGCGGTGCTTTTATGAAAAAGAATAGCGAAAATAAAGATTTGCGTGTTACCGTAAACGGCACACGCACGATTTTGTTTGTTGTAATCTTGTGTGTAACAAGCGCAATCAGTACTGCTTTTATGTTTCTTAACATAAAACTTTGGAATATGCTTTTGCCGGGTCCGCTCATTTACTTTGTAATGGTGACTTTCGGATTTATTTCGAGCGGTATTCTCGCTTTTATTGTTTGGATAATCTACCAGCAAGTATTTATTAAACCGCTTGATAAGGTGCGGCTTGCAGCCAAACAAGTTGCGGCAGGTGATTTTTCGGTACGCATTCCTCAACACCGTAAGGACGGAAAGAAGGACGAATTTCAGATTTTGTTTGACGATTTCAATATGATGGCGCAAGAACTTGCAAGCACTGAAATAATGAAAACAGATTTCATTGCAAACGTTTCGCACGAACTCAAAACGCCTATTTCCGTCATACAAAATTTTTCCGCAATGCTGCAAAGCGAAGGCTTAACGGACAGTGAACGGAAAGAGTACGCAATCAAAATTCACGAAGCAACAAAACGCCTTTCAATTCTCGTAACGGATATTTTACAGCTTTCCCGATTGGAAAATCAAAAGATTGTAGTTAATAAAAAGAGCTACAATTTAAGTGAACAGTTGTGCCGCTGTATTCTCGGCTTTGAACAAGTATGGGAAAATAAGAATATCGAATTAAATTCCGATTTAGACGAAAACATAGAGTTAAATTCAGACGAGAATTTATTAGATATTGTCTGGAACAATCTTATTTCAAACGCATTAAAGTTTACTTCCGAAAACGGAATTGTCGAAGTAACGGCAAAACGGGTTGACGGTTACGCTGTTATTTCGGTCAAAGACAACGGATGTGGAATGACCGAACACGATATTAAGCACGTTTTCGATAAATTCTATCAAGCAGATTCTTCACACGCCACCAAAGGCAATGGCTTAGGACTTGCACTTGTGAAAGAAATTATTACTTTGGTTCAGGGTGATATAACGGTTGACAGTTCGCCTGACAAAGGCTCGATATTCACCGTTAAAATAAAACTCGATTAAATATTCAACAATAGAAAGCCGCTCGGAAAATTCCGAGCGGCTTTTCATTCTTAACAAACAAAAAACACACACTTAACACTCGCTTAACAAATCAGCGTTATCTTATGGGTACAAAATGAAAATAAGCTATTTGCTGCGTTCTTGCTTTAATTGAAAAACGCATTGAAGTATGGCGGCAAAATAGTATAAGGGGATAAGAAGAAAAGCAAGCCAAGCGCCATAGTATCCGCCTTCATATACAATAAGCAAGTAAATTGTTCCAGAAATAAACGGCACGTTTACAAAGAACATAATCCACTTTTTGCCTATTGTGTGCCTAAACACTATCGCAAATATTATGGGTGGCACAATGGGCAACGTTAACCAGAATATCCAGATGTTCGGCGCGATATCATATAGCGCAACCTGAATAATTCCCGCTATAAGCGCGTAGCCAGCTAAAAGTAAAACGGCCCAAATGCTCA
>JAIDOO010000119.1 GCA_029063275.1 Clostridia bacterium | reverse complement strand
ATATTATACATAATATTTCTTTTAAAATCAAGATATTTGCCTAAAAATAATTTAATTTTAAATTAATCTGTGATATAATATCATTGTAAAGCATAATTTAGGTGGTGTATGGATAACACAAAAGAACAAGTTTTATCGTTTTTGGAAAAATGCGAAGAGCTTAAAAAATGCAAGTTTATAATGGCAACCACAAAAATTAAGGACTTGTTGAAGTGTATTGTCAACAGTCCCGATTTATACAGACTGTTTGACGGAGTAACCAAGGATTTTGATTATTTGCAGGAAAAGGCAAGATGTCTTATTGTTGCCGATGACGGTTACATCAATAAGAGCAAGGTTGTTTTACCTCAGACAGTGGGGCAAAGACTTGCGTTCATTTTTTGTCTTTTGGTTGAGTTTGACAGGGATACGCTGAATTTTAACGAGTTTTTGCAGGTTTACTATCCCGAGGACGGCAGTTATTATGCAAGCTATATGGCATTTTGCAATACGGTAATAGCTAGTCTCGAAGAGCTGATTCGGGAAGTATTCAGCGAGGTGCTCGAAACGGAGGAGGAAGAGTTTGAGAGGAGGATTTCGGCAAATCCTTCGCGTTCAAAGCTCTATTCCGAAATTTCGCTTGCGATAGCGGCTGAAAAGCAATATCTTTATCGTACTTCTATTCCGAAAGAAGAAAAAGAAGGCGGTTGTAAAATGCTTAACGAGCTTTTGTTTGCCGTGAAGTCGGGAAATGAAAACCTGATAGACGCGCTTATTTGCGGTTATAATTATTTTGCGCTTTACAACGGCTGTGTGAGTGACGGGATAGAATCTCTTATAGATATGTTAGCCGAATTTGAAACTGTTTTATGAAGTTTATTGAAAAAAAATTAAAATCTCAGACCGTTTTCAGCGGAAAAGTAGTAACTTTGGAAGTGGACAACGTGCTTTTGCCTAACGGTAAAAACGGTATGAGAGAGTGTGTAAGACACAGCGGCGGCGCCGCCGTACTGTTGGTCAAGGACGGCAAGGTTTTGTTGGTTAAGCAGTTCAGATATCCTTACGGCAAAGAAATTTACGAAATTCCTGCGGGCAAGCTGAATAAAGGCGAGGACCCTTTAAAAGCCGCCGAGCGTGAGCTTGAAGAGGAAACGGGTTTTCGCGCAAAGCTTGTACATTCTTTGGATATTTACCCCAGTCCCGGATACACGGACGAGATTATCCATATTTATTTTGCAAACGACGTCTATGACGGGAAATTGAATCCCGACGATGATGAGTTTATCATTCACGAATTTGTGGATTTTGACACCGTTATAAAGATGATTGAAAGCGGCGAAATTTGCGATTCGAAAACGGTTGCCGCCGTCTATAAATATAAATGTGAAAATAATTTGTAAAGTAAAAGAGGTTGCCGATCGGCAACCTCTTTTTTATTCGGGATTAGTTACAACCGCAACCACAGCCGCAGCCGTTATTGCCGTTGCCGCACAACAGATTAGAAAGCGTGCCGTTTTTCCACATACTGTAAAGTAAAGCAATAAGTATGGGAGTGCAGCTTCCGCTAAGTACGTTCTCTAAGCCGTTTCCGCTGCAACTTGCCGCAAGAAGTAAAAGGATTAAAATCCAAAGGCAGCTATTGTTGCCGCAGCCACTAGAAAAAATGTTCATATATTTCCTCCTGTAAATGAGCTGCAGGGCGGTATGTAGATTTAGTTGTGCCCGTGCAGTTTCCGTATATTAAATTGTATTAAAATTCCCGTAAAAATGTTACAGTCCTTTTAATTACTTGCATATTTTTTGCCGCAATGATATAATTAGCCATAATTATCAGGTACTTTCGGCGGCTATTAATTTTAAGCCGACCGTGTATAAGTATAATAATTTTTTTTGCTGATATTCCTGTATGGAAATCAGACGGAGGTATTAATGAAAAAAGACAAAGCTCACTTTATTGCGTTTGTCGGCGTTATGTTTGCGTTGATATTCGTGCTGTTTCTTTTAGAGGGGGCAATGCAGTTCGGTTTCGGAATGACCGCGCTTATTCTGACCCTTCCGCTGTCGGTAGCGTTAAGCATTTACGACGACTGGAAAAAGAGCTTTTTAGGCGGCACGTTGCTCGGATGCGCAAGTTGCGTATTTTGCCTGATATTCGCTTCTATGTTTATCTTATACGCAAATCCGCTTATCTCGATTTTGCCGAGAATGTTTATCGGAATTACGGCGTATTGGACTTATTTCGGTTTTTCTAAGCTCTGCAAAAAAGCAAAAAGCAACTTATTAAAAGAAGTATTACACGCTTCGATTGAGGGCGCAGT
>JAIDOO010000118.1 GCA_029063275.1 Clostridia bacterium | reverse complement strand
GGATACTGTATAAAAAATTATTCAATTCAAAATATTTCGACGCGATTGTACTTACGGCGGCGTCCTGCTTAAACCTTATTTTCGGAATAATAGTTTATTCTGTTAAGCTATCGCCCGACTGGGGAGGAAAGTCCATATGGAGCACCGGAACGTTCGGAAACGAACTGTTTTCGTTCCAATATTTCAGCCTCGTATTTACAGTAGTCTTTTTTATAGGCTTAGCCCTGACTGCGTTAAGCATATTGCTGATATTTTTAAAAAATAACAAAATTGCATTTTTTGTTTCACTGCCGTATAATATCCTTTTAAATCTGGTACTGCTGTTTTTGCACTTCGGTCTTAACTTTTTGCAATCGGGCGCGGTTGCGTGCATAATAATCGGCATAATCATTTCTTCCGCACAACTTATTTATGCAGTTGTCAGACGGATAACGAATAAAGAAACAACCGAAAACGCGGCGGCGGAATTTAAGGTCAAAAATCCTCTTATAACCAAACTGATTGTACTTATCTGCCAGATATTGACCGCCGTACTTTCATTCATTGTATTTTTTATCCCTTTATATTCCGTTATCAACGACCAAGGCGAAACCCAATCATACAAACTTATTCAAGCGCTTTCTATAAGCTTTTTGGAAGAGTCCTTCCCCATTGCGTTATACGTTTCTTTCATAGCCCTCTTTGTTGCATTCCTCGCAAGTCTGATATTCTTTATAGCAAACGTACGGTACTTTTTTAAATCCGACGGCGTCTATCTGAAAAAATCAAAGCAATATATTTACGGCAACGTAGTTTTTTTGCTGGTTTACTTCATTGTGGGATATTGCATATGCTTTTCGAATAATCTGAACGAAATAAGCTCTTCGACCGTAAGCTATATCCCCCTGATTTGTTCGCTTATCGTGCTTACCGTCTTTTCGGTAGTGCAAGGCAAGGTGGAGTACATACTCGACGGCGCGCAATCACAGGGCGCGAAAAAATTAAAGATAGAGTCTTTGATATACGTCGTTTTACTTACCCTTATCACCTTTGTTTCGCTGTTTTTGAATATGATTGAAATCCACACCGAGATAGGGTCGTTTAAGGACGACGTAGCTATGACGGGCTATAAGCTTCTGACTACCTACGGCGAGTTGGGCGAGGGCTTGCAGACACTTGCGTTTGTGCTGTTTGCGGTGCTTGTAACTTCCGGCACGCTGTTCGTGTTTACACTGGTAAGCTTTTTCACCAAATACAACGGATATAGCAACGTTGTAAGAATTACGGCAATCGCAAACGTAGTATTCGTGCTTCTTTTCGGGCTTTCGGGGATATATTTCAAGATTGCGCAGGCAATAAACGCGGAAAATATAGAAAGCATTTTAGAGTATTACGAAGTTTCCGCGCTTTTGGCAAAAGACTACACTTATACCGTTACGTCCAAAGCGATATATATGTTTATCGCAAGCTTCATAGTTTTAATCGTAATGCTTGTAAGAAAGCAGTTCAGCCTTGAAAAACCGCAAACCGAACCCGCTGGGACGGACGTTCACCAAAGGTTATCCTTTGGCGAACGCGCGACGTCGGACTTATCGCCCGTGGCGGAAGCCGATTTCGACGCGTGCCCCGCTTTCACCGAGTTGGATTCCAAAATGGGGATATACGACGGCGATCTTGCAAAAAGATGGGAAAATATTTTCCCTGCGCCCACCCTTCCTAATCTCGTAAGGTTTGTTGTGAATTACGCGAGGGAAAGCAGACTGCACCTTTCGTACTCGCTTGAAGATATCGCCACCTTTGTTGCGGGACTCGGCGCTTCGAGGCTGACTATATTGCAGGGTATGAGCGGTACGGGTAAAACCAGTCTGCCCAAAATTTTTGCCGAAGCGCTTATGGGAAACTGCGAGATAGTCGAAGTAGAATCTTCCTGGCGCGACAAAAACGAGCTGTTGGGATACTACAACGAATTCAGCAAATGCTTCACGCCCAAAAAGTTTACCCAATGCTTATATAAAGCCAAGCTCAATTCTTCCGTTCCCACCTTTATAGTACTTGACGAAATGAACCTGAGCAGAATAGAGTACTACTTTTCAGACTTCCTTTCCCTTATGGAGCACGAAGAGGACAAACGCGAAATAAAGCTTTTGAACGTTAAATTATACCGCACGGAAAACGGCGAGAAAAAGACATACTCCGCACTGACCGACGGGCATACCGTTAAAATACCGCCGAACGTTTGGTTTATAGGAACGGCTAACCGCGACGAAAGCACTTTTGAGATAAGCGACAAGGTTTACGACCGCGCCCAGACTATGAACTTCAATAAACGCGCGCCGAAAATCCAGTCCTTCGGCGAACCGCTTTCGCCCAAGTTTATCAACTACAATATGCTTACAAACCTTTTTGAAAACGCAAAATCGGGCTTCCAATTCGACGCGGAAAGCAATACGGTAATTCAAAAAGTTGAAAAACTGCTCGTTCCCTACAACATATCCTTCGGCAACCGTATATTGCGACAGATGGAAGACTTTGTAAAAATTTACTGCGCTTGCTTTACGGACAGGGATGGCGTTATTAAAGAGGCTGTCGAAAAAATACTTTTAAGTAAAGTTGTGTGCAAGCTGGAATATAAAATAGTTGAAAACAAAGAAGCCCTTGCCGCCGATTTCGATAAACTGGGACTTACCGCGTGCAGCGAGTTTATCCGCAAACTGAACGAGGACTAACTTCCTATGGATTTAACCTTAGAGGAACAGTCGGAGCTTAATAAGCTGATAGAAAACTATAAAAAAATCGAGCCGTTTATTTTAAAGCATCCGCGGCTGTTTTACGTTGAGTTGGATTATCTGATAGTCCACGAGCTTACCCTCTTTACGGTTGACCCCGATTTCAGCTTTGAAGCTCTGGACGCCGAATTGAATGTTATACTGGGCGCACTGCCTGCAATCAAACGTATTTTTGCCCAGCCGTGCATTCATCTGAAAGAACAAAACGTAATTCTTCCCACCGAGTCGGTGAGGATTATAAACCGCGATACAGTGCAACACATAGCGTCGCACAGCGAGCTTTGGTCAAACGTAAAAAAGAACGAAATCAAGCCCGCAAAACTGCTTACGAAAACATACGACGACAACTACGGGATTTACGAAAATCTGGTTTTCTGCAAAACGGTTGACGATATTCTGACCTTCGCAAGAAATAACCTCAGAATTTTAAAAGAGCTGATTTACACTAACCGTTCAATCGAAATTAACCTGTTGGAACGTGTCAACCACTTAAACTACTTTTTGGCGCTTGGCAAACTACACACGGGTTACAGCCGTAATTTCGACTCGTTTTACGGCGTTTCGATGCAGTGCCTGAATAAACTGCAATATATAGTGAGCAGTATCGTCCCGAGGCTTAAACGGCCCGTCTACAAAAACAATAAAAACCGTCCCGCCAAAATCAAACTGCATAAGACTAATATTTTATCCATGCACCGCGAATACCGCCGAATATATAAGCTTGCGAAATATTTTGCCGCACACGAAATCGGCACGGTAGCCGAAATCAAAAAAGCCGACTTAGACAAACTGCAAAGCAATTATTTTTATTTTTGCGAGCTGTTGAGCATATTCGCCGTAACTCACTTCAATTTCACTTACCGCAAAGCTTTTCCCGTCAATTTTTCACGGCTCAATATGTCCTTTGATTTCAAAGGCTGGCAACTTACTTTAAAAAAATGCAAGTGCGCAAATTTCGACGTTCTTTCGCTCTGCGTAGAAAAGGAAAGCGCATATACCGCAGTAATTATTCCGTGCACTGCGAAATGCGGCGGCGAACTGCTTGAAACGGTAAAAAAGAATATGCCTGCGGACGAATACGACCTGTTCACCCCGTTCGAGGAATACGGCAAAAACGAAATACCTGTAAGTATGACGAGCATAGAGTCCTTCCGGCGGATTCAGCAGATTGTTTTGCGCGCAATGGTTTACGCGGACACGGCGCGGACCGACTGCCCGTTTTGCAACAACAAGCTTACGGTTGAAAACGGCGTATACGTCTGCCGTTCCTGCCGTACGGAAATCCACACTGGGCGCTGTCCCACTACGAAAAAAACCTTTATGTACACGAAAATCAGCGGTCTGAACAAGCGGCTGATTGACGATGACGACTGGTTGTCCGAGCGCAAAAAAG
The DNA here is from genome assembly GCA_029063275.1 of Clostridia bacterium. Taxonomy (GTDB): domain Bacteria; phylum Bacillota; class Clostridia; order Christensenellales; family Borkfalkiaceae; genus Coproplasma. Next base: position 17,071 of record JAIDOO010000118.1, on the reverse strand, counting down.
AAGCGCAGATGTATTTCAGAAACATCACCGAAATTACGGGCGATATGGAAATTGTATGTCCCCACTGCAACAAAGTCCACGCTTAAAATCCGCAATAAAAATCCACCCGCCAAGCGAGTGGATTTATTTATTTCGGCATAAACCTATTTGCGTTTTGCTTTAAGTTTGTAAGGTAATCCTCTGTTTAAACGTCAAAGCGCCGCAGTAAACATTCATCCGCCTTTACTTCGAGTTCAAGACCGTCGGCGTCGGGGTCGGGATAAATAGTCGAGGAAAGCGATTTGCCGTTTACGAATATTTCCGCTGAAAATTCGTCCAACACCACGATTATTTCGGTATCCGCACAGTTATCGAAAGGCATCCGGCGGATACCTGCAAGGCTGTCGGCGTCGCGCTCCTTACCTTCGATTAATTCGCCTGAACGGGAACGGTCAAACACCCATTCGCCGTCTTTTAAGCAAAAGCTTGTAAACATATCCTTTTTCTTGCGCAGATACAGGTTAAAGGTTTTCAGATTTTTTGCATTTATGTTTATCATACCGATTTTTATTTTATCGGTAAAAGTTCCGTCTATCTCTTTTTCAAACACCTTTTGTGCCGAAACCACAGGCGTTTGCCAAAGCCCGCCGTTTTTTATTTCCAGCTTTCTGGGTACCGTAAGCATACCGGCAAAGCCGTATTTCTGGGACGGAATATTTCTGTCCCACATATTCAGCCAGCCTATCATAACGGGAGTATCTTTAAAAATCTGCGCCGCGTAAAAATCAAATCCGTAATCGATAATTTCATCGTTACCGAAAGTCGATTTATGTGTCTTGCAATCGAGATTACCCAAGCGGTAAAAAGTGCTGTGGATATTCAGATGCTTGTTGCCCTGTGCGGGCTGAAACTGCTCGCAATATGTAAGTAATCCAAGCTCGCTGTTGTAATCGGGGCACTCAATCATTGTCCCTCCGCTGTCGCGGTCTAAAACATCGCACTCGAATTTCCAGTTAAACATATCTTTTGAAGAAAACAGCAATATCCTGCCTCTGCCGTCTACTTTTCGCGCCGCAACCAGGCAATACAAAGTTTCGCCCTCCGAAAATATTTTCGGATCGCGGAAATCGCACGGAGAGTACCCGACGGGCAAATCCTTTTCACCTATAACGATTCCGTGCTTTGTAAAGTTTATGCCGTCCTCGGATGAAGCAACGGCTTGTAACTGCCTGATATTCTCACCGCCGCCGTTTTCCTTATAGCTGGTATAAATAAGCCACAGCTTATCTTTCCAAACGATTGCGGTTCCCGAAAAACAGCCGTCGTCCTGTTCGTCCGGAGCGAGCGCTATCGGCAAACGTTTCCAGTCAATCAAATCACGGCTTACAACGTGTCCCCAGTGCATGGGTCCCCAATAAACGTTGTGAGAGTAATACTGAAAAAATACGTGATATTCCCCTTTGAATTTTACAAGTCCGTTAGGGTCGTTTATCCAACCGTTACCGCCGTTTATATGAAATTTCGGCCTCAAATTTAAATCTGACATTTATTTTCCTTAATGGTTTTTTCTTTACCGCAGTTTCTTCAGAAACCGCGGTAAAGACTTTAACCGGTTTTGTTACGATACTTTATTTATTTTTTGGAATCCTTCGCCCGGGTCTGCCGAATACACCGCAAAGCTGTCAACGACAACTACGCCGTAATCCCCGGTCGCATCGTCCACAACTTTTATTCTTACCTCGGTCCCCGCAGCAATACCGCTTTCAATAAGGTTTACCTTGTAAGAATACATTTCCCAACCGTTGTTCGGCCAGGCACCTACATAGTTTTCGTTTACGAATCTTGCAAGCTCCGCCCCTGTATTTGCATCGATTACAGATACATAACTGTGAGCCTTATTGCCGCCGAGCTTAAACGACATCCAACCGTTTTCGGAAACGGTAAACGACGTGCTCGTAAGGTAGCCTTTGCAGGCTTCGTGCATATTCTGGAAGAACTTGCCGTCGTTGTTATAAGAACGGTTATCTCCCCAAGTCGCATCCGCATTGCCAAGATCTCCGAATTTTTCGTTTTCGGGTCCTTCGGTAGTTTTAACGGTCCAGCCGTTCAAACCGCTTTCAAATCCGCCGTTTAATAACTGATAGATATCTGAAGGGGCGTCCGATACGGCAACTGCGGAATTAGCTACTGCAGGAACTTCGGGATAGTAAGTTACAAAGCTGTCTACGAAGAACAGACCGTAATCGTTGATCGCATTATCGCTTATGCGGATATAAACCGTTTTACCGATGTGTGCGGACAAATCCGCCTTATATTCGATAAGCGTGCAACCGCTCTTTATTCCGTCCGTTCTATCCTGCCAAAGATTGTTATAATACCTTGCAAGAATTGCACCCGTATCCTTTTCGATAATATCGAGATACACTTTATCTGCGTTTTTAGCCGCACCCAGCTTATAGGTTATATAACCGCTGCCGCCGATTTTGAATGCCGAACTTGTGAGAGTACCCATTGCCGCTTCATCGCCGACCGCATAAGCAGAGAAAAATTTGCCGTCGTTTCCGAACGCAAAACCTTCCGCGCTTTCAGGGTCGTTCAGCCAATAATGCGTATCTTCCGAAATTCCGCCGAGTCTATCATTGCCCAACGTCCAGCCGTCAAGACCGTCGTCAAATCCGCCGTTGGTTATGCGGTATGCTCTTGTGTCGACTATATTCAAGGTGTAGTTATAACTGAGCTGTTTATTTTCGCCGTTGTCATTATACGATACCGTTACCACAAACACAACCGTTGTCGCCGTATCAGTATAAGTTCCGTAAGCGTAAGTGTAGGAAGTACCGTCAAGAGTCAGCGCACCGCCGTTTAAAGTTACGTTATACGTCAGCTCGAGTCCGCCGACGTTTTCAACGTTCTTTGCAAAATCAAGCGTAATATCCGTTTTGTTTTCAACGGAATACAAGTCGATATCCGCCGTAACCGCCTCATGCTTTAAAACGGGAACCGCTTCTGCCGTAACCGTTACGTTAACCGTTACCGTAAGCACGGGGCTATCCTTGTATTTGACTACAATCGATACCTTTACGTCCTCAGCCTCGGCACTGCCTGCCGTAACCGTAAACTTGCCGTTCTCGACGTTGCTTACAGTAACCTTTGAATTCGCAGCATTAACCTCATATGTCAGACTGCTTAAATTTTTATCGTCGACGTAATCGGAAATTGTCAGCTCTTTGCTTGTGTTGACAAGCAAGCCGAACTCTTTTTCTGCGTCCGCCTTTTCTTCGGGACTACGGAGCGCAAGCCCTTCGCGTGCGGCTTTAAGTTCGTTGCAAGCGGTGTCTACCTCGCTCTGCGTTGCGTCCGCTTTTGCATTTACATCTTTCGCCGTCTGAAGTTTTTGGGTATACGCCTCAAAACTTTCGTCAGTATAGTCGCCCTGCTCAGCCACCTCTGACGCAAGCTCGGCGGCAAGCGCCGTCTTGTCGGCATTGCCGGGGGCGGGCGTTACCTGCTTTTTTGAAACGGTAACCGCGAACTCGACCGAAACCTCGTCTACCGAGGCGGTAACCGTCGCACTGCCCTCTGCTACCGCCGTTATCGTGGCGATATTTTCAGTTACCGAAACGGTTGCAACCGTACGGTTGGAAGAAGTTGCCGTGTACTCGTAGTCCGAGCCCTCGGGTATCGAGATATAGAGCGACAAATCCACGGTAGCCGTTTTTTGCTCTTCGACGGTAATAGATATGCCGTCCTTGATTTTTACGGGCTTATCGCCCTCTGCGGGAGTAGGATTGCACGCGGCAGCGGCTAGCATTGCAATGCAAATCGTGCCCGCACACAACCCTGCAAGAAGTTTTCTCATCATTTTCACCTCTTAAATTTAATTATATTAAGTTCTGAGCCAAAATCGCGTCCTGGGCGATTTCGTCCACACTTTCGTAATGTGTAATAAAGTTATCTGCGGTAAGAAGTCCCCAACCGCCCGTAGCGTTGTCGACGAGCTGAATTTTTACCTTTCTCCCCATTAGCGTCGATAAATCAGCCTTATAACTTACAAGACTTCCCTCCTGCGGGAGTATATTCTTGTTTGCAAACCGCAAAAGTTCTTCGCCCGTATCCGCGTCTATTATCGAAACGTAGCAAAGCTCTATATTTGCGCCGCCGCCTAAAAGGAAGGTCATCCAACCGCAACCGCCGACCTCGAATGCCGAGCTCGTCAGAGTGCCCGTGTTGCCTTCGATGTGGCCTATATCGTGCTCGAATCCGCTGAACAGGTACATTCCCTCTTTGTTGTAGGGATAGCCGAGCCACGAGCTCGCGCTGACAACCGCGCCGATAGGATTAGCTTCGTCGCTCAGCGTCCAGCCGCTAAGATCACCCGTTTCGAAGTTGCCGTTGTATACCTGATACTCGTCGTCTTCGCCGAGGACGGTATTATTCAGTATATCCTGCGCCAAATACGCCTTTTCGGAAATTTGCGAAGCGTCCTCGTAATAGGTTCTGAAACTGTCCGCAACCACTATTCCCCAATCATCGGTAGCGTTATCCGTAAGTCTCAGTTTAACATTTCTGCCGAGCAATTCCGATAGGTCGGCTTTGTATGAAACCATAGTGCCGTTTTCAAACTGCGAATTTGCAAACCGCAGAAGCTCTTCCTCCGTTTCCGCGTCGATTACCGAGAGATAGCAAAGGTTGGGATTTTTAGCGCCGCCTAAAAGGTAGGTCATCCAGCCCGAGCCGCCAACCTCGAATGCCGAGCTCGTCAAAGTACCCGTGTTGCCTTCGATTTTGCCTATATCGTGCTCGAATCCGCTGAAATGATATCTGCCCTTTTTATTGTAAGGATTGCCGAGCCACGAGTCCGCGCTGACAACCGCGCCGATAGGATTAGCCGCGTCGCTCAACGTCCAGCCGCTAAGATCACCCGTTTCGAAGTTGCCGTTGTATACCTGATACTCGTTTTCGGGTATTATGTCGGGCACGACATTGTAAACCGCGAGATACGCCTCTTCGTCGTACCATACGGGTTTTTCCTGCCAATACGTCTTGACGCTGTCAAGAGTAATACAACCCAGTTCGTCGCTTGACGAGTTGTAGTCAACCACCTCAATATACATCGTTTCGCCGAGGCATTCGGAAAAGTCGGCGTAATACTGAACCATATTCAAAAGTCTCATTCCGTTTGCAACGTGCGGAAATTGGAAATTCCAGTATTTGAAATTCGAATATCTTGCCACTTCCACGTCTTCGCCTTCGGTTTTGACCATAAACCTGAGATAGGTTTTGCCGTTGTCCGAACAGCCGCCCAGCTTCCAGCTTATATAGCCCGAACCGCCCAAAACAAACTCCGACGAACGCATAACGCCCGTTGCCGTAGGACGGTATTTTCCGTAATGATAATTTCCGTCGCGCGAATAGGTGATATTTTCGTTCCACCAGACGCTTTCGGAATTTACTCCGTCATGCGAGAATGCGTCGCCCTCGACGATAGTCCAGCCTGCGAGCGAACCGGTTTCGAAGCCGCCGTTTTTAATTTCAAACTGCGACGACGCGTCGATATCCTGCACATAATCGCGTACCTTTGTAAAGAACGCGCCCTCCTGCTGAGCTTCGGCGTATTCGCCTACCCTTATATCGTCCACGGCAAAGTAGCCGTAATAATAGCTTTCGTCGTTATCGACTATGCGGATATATACCTTTTCTCCCGCATAGGCGGATAAATCCAAAGTATATTTGCTGAAATTATCGGTGTTGTACACGCCTGCGGCGTACTTGTCGGGATTGACGTAATCCTCGGTGTGCTCTATAAAATACTCGTTAGTCTGCATTGCGAGCAACTTATCGTCGGAAGAACGGTAAATGCCCACATAGCACAGTTTTTCCTTACTTTTCAAAGCCGCGTTTTCGCCCTTGCCTATCGTAAGCGCGCCTCCCGCAAGCTTCATACTAATCGTGCCGTCCTTAGGAAGAACGAACTCCGTCGAACGTATTGCCCCTGTGCGCGCGCCTGAATATGCGCCGTCAAAGCCTTTTCCGCTGAGATACCAGTTGCCCGTTGCGTTGACGGAAAGCTGATTGTGGTTTGCGTCGTCTGCGTATGTGAAGGTTCTGTCGGACATAACGCAATCATTATCGAACGCGTTGCCGTATTCCACAGTCCAGCCGCTTAAATCCGCGCTTTCAAATCCGCCGTTAACGGGTGCGGAGGGAAATTCTTCACCGCCCTTTGCACAAGCCGTACCCGCAACCGCGGCGCCTACGCACAACAAACTCAAAAGAGCTATCAATGTTTTTCGCATACTAATCCCCCTTAATCACCTAAATTGCCCGTGTTGCCGTAATAAGCGGGCGTAACCGTTTCGGAATACGCACTGCCCATTCTGTAAACGTCAAAAGAGGTAAAACGTATTCCCGAAGAGTTATCGAATACTCTCAGATAATCCGAATCTCCGTATTTGGGATAAATTCTTGTCGTAAAGCTCATTACCCCGTTTACGTACATTTCCAGCATTGAGCGGTCCAAAAGAATGATAACGCTGAATTCGCGGGAGGTGTTATTCCAGGTACGGCTGGGATTTTTGGCAACGTAATCCAAAGACGAAGATTTATTTCTTGATATATATACCCCTTCGTTAGAGAAGAATATATCCGTGCGCTCGGTCTGCGAATCAACGGTAGGATTGTATCGTACGCTTATTCCGCCGGAATATATATCTGCGGTGGGCTCCAGCGTAAACGTTGCCCTTATTTCAAGCAAATCACCTCTTATCGAGGATATTTCGGAATTAATCGCGTCTGCCGTTTTGCCCTCGCCCGAATAGCTGTAAAGCGTTTCCTGCCTTACGCTCTGCAATTCCTTAATAGGCTCGCGGATAACTTCTCTTCCGTCGTCCGAAAGCCGAAGCTCGAGGGGAATTGCAAAATTATGCGCCCAGCCCGCGTTGTAGTTTTGCGCCGTGCCCGCGTCCTTACCCTGGGCTATGGCGTAAATAACCGTTCTGCCCTGTTCGTAAGACGTTTTTCCCGCCGCCTTATCTTCTTCTGTTAAGAAGCAGAAACCGTTCTGACCGGTATATACTCCGTATCCCATATCGAACAGCTGAGGCTTGTGGTCGTCGGGAATGAAGCGGCAGTTTACCTTATCGAACGTGCCTATCCAGTAGTAACAGTCCACTATATAGCCGTCCACCGTATACTGGGGACAGTCAAACAGAATATATTTCGTCTGCGAACCGTCCTTCGTGGAAATGGGAAGCATTACAACGCATTCCCAGTGCGCTCCCTGTTCGGGATAAAGATTGTAGTCGCATTCGTAAAGGTAGCCCCTGGATTCCCACTCGCGCATATCTTTAGACGTATAAACGTTTGCCGAGCCGCCCTTTCCGGGAATAGACGTTGAAACCATCATATAATAGGTGCCGTCGTCGTACCATACAAACGGGTCGCGGAACTGGTCTCTCTCGCCCTGCGAATCGTCGGAAGGCTGAGTTATCGCAACCTTATCCTCCACTATCCAATCGACAAGATAGGGGTCGTCGGGGTCCGCCGCGTGCGCGAACGCCACGTTCTGCCCGCTCCACGAACTTGCGTTGGTTCCTGCCGTAATCGCAAGCCAGGGAGTTCCGTCGGGACCTATGCACGCGCCGCCCGTCCATACTCCCTCGGGACATATGCCCGCCGTGGGAACGACTGCGTCCTTTACGTATTCCCAATGAATCATATCGTCGCTGACTATATGCGCCCAGCGTATCTGGGACCAATAGGGTCCCGAAGGGTTATGCTGATAAAATACGTGATATTTTCCTTTATAATAGAATGGCGAGTGAGGCTCGTTCATCCATACGGCTGGAGGCAAACCGTGATATTGGGGACGGTATCTGTCCCCCTCGTATACCGAACTGTCAAGCGCAATTTCCTCCCATTCGAGAGTGGGGTGCCCTTCGAAATCGGTATCGGAATATACTTCCCTTATATCCTTGGGTGAAAGCGAAGTATTGTAAATTTTAACTTCGTCCAAAAGTCCGCTGATAAGCTGGCGGCTTATTCCGAACTCCTCTACGGGGTTTGTAAACCTGCCTATATATAACGGATCCTCGGATTCTATAATACGGGTTTCCGCAAGCTCGGGAATAATTGCTTCATAAGAGGGAACGCCGTTATAGAAAAGACCTATATAGCCCGATTTACTGTCAAAGCTGACGGCTATGTGCGACCATTCGTACAGAGGAAGCGCATTGACAGGGTCGTAAAACGCGACAACATACTCGTCGTCTGTTTCCGTATTGTGCAGTGCAAGCTGAATTCCCCAAAGTCCCAATCTTCCGTAGCCCAAAAGAAAACCTTCGCCCGCTTCCACATTACCCTTGTTGATTACCGAAGTAAGTCTGGGGTTGCCCGCCGCGTCCGAGCTGTCGCCGTAATTGGGAAGATTTTCAAACACGCGCGGCGCCACCCAAGCCGAAAGGGTGATTGCCGAAGAGGGAATTTTGAAATCCCTGTTGGATATACTGTTTGAAAACCCGTCCATATAAAGCGCTTTACCTTTGACGCCTGTTCTGCGCAAAGGGTCGGACGGCGCTTTGAAAATTTTATCCGCATTCTCTTCGTTGAATACGTAATTTATTTTATAATCTTTTTTGCTGACAGCGTCCTTGGTAACGCTTCCGCTTGTTTCTTCGAAAGAATACGCTACCGCAAGATTGCCGTTATTTTCGGATTTATCGCAACCCGTTGCCAACCCGACCGTGCAAAGGCACAGCGCCGAAATAACCGCTATTGATTTTTTTAATTTCATAATAACCTCACATTTTAAGCCCTGCCGAGCCGAAGCCCTGCACTATATACTTCTGCGCCGCAACGTAGATAATGAATATAGGAATACTTGTGATTACAAGCGATGCCATAATTTCGCCCGTTGTAATTCCCTCGATACTCTGAATTGTGGTAAGAGCCGCCTGTATGGGCAACAGCGACCACTCGCCCTCGCCCGCCTGGGGCAAAATCATAGACGGCCAAAGATAATCGTTCCACACGCCTATAAAACAGAATACCGCAACGGTTGCAATAATAGGCTTTGACAGCGGCAATATAACTCTGAAGAAAATGCCGAGTGTGCTGGAACCGTCCAGTCTGGCCGCTTCCTCGTATTCTTTGGGAATACTTTGGAAGAACTGCATAAACAGGAAAATGTTAAAAATGCTTATCGCCGCCGGCAAAATTATTCCCAGAACAGACGCCGTCTGTTTCAGTCCCAGCATTATTTTGACTATCGAGTACAGCGGTATTATCGAAGTTTCCACAGGTACTATAATCAAAAAGATTATCAACGCCGAAAACAATCTTTTACCGGGGAAATGCATTTTTGCCATAACGTACCCTGCCAAGCCGTTAATAAGCACGTTAAGGACAATTACTATAGCCGCATACAGCAAACTGTTCAAAGCATACTTCCATATACTGTAATTGGTTAAAACACTTCCGTAGTTATCGAACATCGTGCCGAGATGTGCAAAATCGGGAAGGAACATCGCAAGAGTTCCCGCGCTTGCCGCATACGCAGACTCGCTTTTGGTCGAAGTCGCAAGCATATATACGATAGGGAACAAAAACATCACTGAAAGCACTATTCCGCACAAGTAGTAGATTACTTCTTTTGTAACTCTTATACCCGTCCAACGGCTGTTCAGCAATACCGATTTGCCGTCAATTTCCAAAACTTTTTTTCCCATATTATTTCTCCCTGAATCCACGGCGCTGTATGAGCGTTATCGTACCGATAACGATTGTCATAATAAGCGCTACCGCCGATGAGTAGCCGACCCAGCGGTAAGTGTAACCCTGCGTATACATATAGTAACTGAGAGTTACGGTATGGTCCTGATAACCCGTCATTAACATAGGCTGGGTCATTATTCTGCAAGCGCCGATAAACACCGTAATTATGATGTATACGAACGTCGGTCTGAGCCCGGGCCACGTTACGGTTTTGAATTTCTGCCATGCGTTTGCGCCGTCGAGAGCCGCCGCTTCGTATAAATCGTTACGGATATTAGACAAGCCCGAAGTGAAGATGAGCATCTGATAGCCGCAACCCTGCCATGCGCTCAAAATGATTATGCAAAGCATTGCGGTTTTAGGGTCGCGCAACCAGTCGTGCGGTTCCGCCCCGAACATACCCAAAAACGAGTTAAGAAGTCCCGTTTCCGCAGGCGAAAGAATCTGAAGCCACAAAAACGAAGTTACGCTCAACGAAATTACGACGGGAGCAAAAAAGCATACCTTGAAAATCTTTACGCCGCGCACTTTACGGTTAGTGAAGAGCGCCAGCCCCAAAGCCATACCTATCTGCAACGGCACTACGCCGACGACGAAAATAAGAGTATTGATTATTGCGTGATATAAAGTTCCTTTTTCGCCTATTTCCTTGAATACGGTTACAAAGTTATCGAAACCGATAAATTTTATATCGTTCGGCGTTAAAAGGTAATAATCCGTAAACGCGTACCCGAGCGAATAAAGTATCGGCAACAATATAAACAGAAAAGCAAGTATCACTGCGGGCAACAGCATTAAATATGCTGTTGCCGAAGAACGCACGCGATATCTCAGGCTTTTCTTTTTAGCCCTTACCAAATCCCATATCGCAAGTCCTAAAAAGAACGCGAGGAATACGGCAAAAATAATTATCGTTGAGCCTGCCATTTCACACTCCCCCTTTTAAATTGCTTAGTTTTTGATCCTGTTCATTTCCGTCTGTAAAGTATTGGTCTGGGTAGTGAGCAAGTCGGTGAGGTTACCGTCCTTTAGGCTGTAAATAATCTGATTGAAACAGGTTGAGAATGTGGGATATGCAACCGTTGCGGGACGCGCCTTACCCGTAAGTTGCAACTGCTGTAAAAGTACGTCCTCGGGAGAGCCCGCAGTATAATTCTTATTTACCGATTTTCGTGCGGCAATCATACCGGTTGCCGTAGTGATAGCGTCCGAACTTTCGGTTGAAGTAAGCCAGAGCAAAAGCTCCTTAGCCGCAGATTTATCCTTGTGATTATTGTTGGTAATGCCGTAGCACCAACTTCCCGTAGCGCTTGCCTGCGCCGTACCCTGAGGGTAGGGCAACAGTCCCCAGTCGTCGCGGCTTGCAAAGGTTTCTTTATACTTGTTGTCAAGGTCGGGGATAGTCCAGCCCGAAGAAAGATACATTCCCACCTTGCCCGTAAAGAAGTCCGTAGCGCCTATGGAATAAGACGAGTAGCCCTCGGTTATAAGGTCTTTTAAGAACTGAAAACCGCTCTGCGTCGCGGAAGAGTTGAAATATCCCGTTGCGGTGAAACCGTCTTCCGAGGTGAAAGTGCCGCCCGAAGCATAGATAAAAGGATATAAAAGATAGGTTGCCGTTTCATCCCTGGTTGCGTCAAAGCGCATATCAACCGCCGCCGTTACGTTGCCGCGGCTTTTAAGCTGGGAGCAAACGTCTTTGAACTGGTCAAAAGTCCAGGGGTTTTCTACGGTATAAGAGGACACGTCTATCCCTGCGCGGTCAAATATTTTTTTGTTATAGTAGAAGCCTGCGCTCGATTCCTGAATGGGAAGTCCGTAAAGCTTGCCGTTATATTTATTGAGCGATATAAAATCGTCCTGAACGTCCTGAGGCACAAGAGAAGAAATATCGTACAGCAGTTTTGAATTTGCATACGAAGCGCAGTTGGGCGCGTCGAAAGTAATAATATCGGGCAGAGTTCCTTCCACCTGCTTGTTTATAAGCTCGGTTTCGTAGCCTGCCGCACCGGTAGTACGCGCCTTATAAGAAGCGGACGCTTTTATTTTTTTGTCCTTGTAAGCGGTGTTAAACTCGTCGATTCTCTTCTTATATGCCTGCCCTTCGGTAGACCTTTCGTCCACATGGAACATAATCTTTACGATTGTGTTGCCCGCGCTGTCCACATCGCTGTCCCCGCCGCCGTCGCACGCGGCGAAGCCGCAAGCCATAACAGCCGAAACTGCCACCATTGAAATTGCTTTGAATATTTTTTTCATTTTCATTTACTCCTTATCTCGGCATACGCCGCTTTTTTACTTTAAGATGTTTTTGTATAGAGGTTCCCTCTATACAGGGGGCGGTTTAAAAAACCGCCGATTTTTTATTTTGTAGTAGCGCCTATTATAAACGCTGTTTTCAACTCGGTTCTGACGTCGACTTGCCCGCCCTTGATTTTCTTTATTAAAAGTCTTACGACTTCCCGAGCCATTTCCTCCAGGGGTTGTTCTACGCAAGTCAGCATACGGTTGTTATTCCATTGCTTGAACGCCCCGTCATAGGACACCAGCTGAATATCTTCGGGTATGCGCTTGCCTCTTTGCAACGCCGTTTCGTACAGAACCTGCGCAAGCGAATATCCCGAGGCAAACACCCCGTCAAGGTCGGGATACTTATCCAGAAACGACGAAACAAGAGCGGTTTCTTCACCGTGCAGTATAACTTCGTTGACTGCCCTTACAGGCAAATTATGTTTTGCCATAGTATCGCAATACGCCCTTTCCCTCTCCATTACTTCAGAGGAAACAAGAGGCTTCGAGCCAAGGTAACCGATGTTTTTACAGCCCTTTTGCAGTAAAAACTCTATTGCATTGCAGGTTGCGTTATAGTTATCCGAGGTAACGTACGGTATTCCCTCGCCGAAGTAACGGTCTATGGAAACTATCGGACATTCCTTTAACTCTTCACTGTTATGTGCAAAGTGCGTAACGAATACCGCCCCGTCCACCTCTCTGCGGTGAATTCGGTCGATGATATCCGTTTCTTTCTGCACACGTTGCTGGGACGAAACCAGGATTACCGAATATCCGTATTTATCCGCCTCATCCTCTACGTAATAGGCAAACTTCGCAAAAAACGGGTGGTTGATAACGGGAACGAGCAACGCAATGTTCCTTGTTTCGTTTTTACGCAGCTTTGCCGCCATTTTATTGGGGGAAAACTGCAAAGCCGTCATTGCGCTTTTTACCTTTTCGCGCGTGGCAGGCTTAACGGATTTTTCTTCGTTTATTACTCTTGAAACCGTGCCTATGCCTACGCCCGCAAATTCTGCTACGTCCTTAATTGTTGCCGCCATTTTTCTTTTTTCTCCTCAGAAGTAAAACTGTCGTAACCGCCGCCGCGCCGCCGAGCACAAGCACTCCGCCGACAACCGAAAGCGAAACGATAAGCGCCGTGTTTCCGCCATCGGGCTTTAAATCCTGCGTAGCTTGCGGGGTAACGGTTATTGTAATATCGGCGTCGTTTATTTTGACTGCGTTTTCACCCACGGAAAATTTATTGCCGTCGATAGTGAGCATACCGTTTTCTACCGTATATCCGTCGGTGAGCTTAGTTCCGTTCAACGTAACCGCGTCCACTGTAACGTTGCCTATATAAATTACCGCGTTACAGCCTTTTTCGATAGTAACGCCATTAATTACCGTTAAAGGAATCATTGTAACGTTAACCGAGAAATCGAAAGAAGCTTTTGCTCCCGCAACGGTGAAATCATAAACCCCCTCAACCTTTAACGTTTCGAAATAGGTCTGTGAAATTTCAACGGCTCTTCCGACTACCGTATAGAAAGACGGGTTAACCTTTACGTTGCCCAGGGTGCGGTTATAAAGCGCGTTAACAGCCTGAACGGTATCGCCCTTTACACTGAGATTGCCCCCGGAATATGTGTAGCTTTCGGTTAAAAGCACTATCGATTTAAAGGTTGTGCGCGCCGCGCAGGTGTTAAGCCCGAAGAGTCCTTCAGTCGGCTCTGTTTCCGCAAGAGTTACGTTAATCAGTTCCGCGCCGTTAAGATAAACGCATACGTTGTTATCCTTTGCCTTAACTTTCAATGTGATATTGGAAATATCTACGTCGGTCGCCGAAGCGCGTCCTATCTCGCCTCGGGGCGACCATAATTTTACTATTTTACCGTTGTCGTCGTAATTAGCGATAAGATAGTCCGACATATCCGCCGTCGCACGGAAAACAATTGCGGCTGCCGCGCCCGAAAGGCTGAAATTTGCCGAATAAGTGAAATTGTCCGCACTGTTTTCGGATAATATAAATCCGTCGCCCGCCGACTGAACTCCGAGAAGTCCGTCTTTAGTTACAAACCAGTTACCCGATACTTTTCCGTCCGTGTTAAAACTCAAATCGCTGTCAACCGTGCCGGAGTAAACCGATACGTTTATTTTTTTGACGATATCGCCGCAGGTTACCGTTACTACCGCCGAGCCTGCGTTAAGCGCCGTAAACCTTGCGCCGTGCTCGGTTTTTTCCACGGAAACTACGTCCTCTCCGCTTTCAACCGCCCAGTCGAGTTCGGCTTGCGTCGTTGAGTAAACCAATACTTCTTTGGCGGGAGTAAGCGCTTTATCCAGCTCCAAGTTTTGAGTTTCCAGATATATTACGGTTTCTCCTTCCTGCGCCTCGCCGCGCCATACTGAAGAAATTTCGTTTACCTCAATACTTGCGGTAACCGTACTTTCCGCAATAAACTGCGCCTTTGTCGCGTAAGGCGAAGAGAAAGTTAAAACATAGAAAGGAATTTTAAATCCGTCGCAATAGACCTCGATACCGCCGTTATCTGAAAGTATATAAAACGAAAGATTTTTTCCGTCAACCGCGCCTGACGTATGACGGCTGCGGTAATTGCCTAAGTTCAGTCCCGCATCGCCCGTATGCTCGCGGCTAACGTAATATCCCTCTTCCGCATTCCAGCCAATTTCGGTATATTCGTCGCCGTTCATATTGATACGGAAATATACGGGGGTTTCTTCGGGGTTTTTAATCTCCGCTTCCAGCTCGAAGCAATGAGTGTTAACGTCTGCCAAAACGTTTTCGCCCGAGGGCGTAATTTGCACGTCAACCCCGGAATATACGGCGGTTTTGTCAAAATCCGCAGAGGTTTTAACTATGGGCGTCTGCGTCAGAACATATCCGTCTCCGACACTTTCCAAGCCGTATTCGACGGGTATAGTCATACCGCCGCCGTTCCAGCCTTTTCTTACCGCGCCCAGCGCGCCCGCGTTAATCGAAGCGGGTGCGTCGGGAACTCCGCTGAACCAGCTTAAAGCAATCGTCTTGCCGTTGTTTTCGCCGTCGTCTATATAGTAGGACTGAGTAGCGTACGAATCGGGACCGTAGTCCATAGTCTGAAAAGGTATGTCTTCCGTCTTCATATCGCTGAAAGAGTTACCGTTTAAATCGGAGTATACTATATTTCCGCTTCCGCCGTCATAACTTATTGTACCTACAAGATACTGCCTGCCCGTGAAAGTCATTACCGTATAAGTATTTCCGTCGTCGGCTGTCAAAGTAATCACGTCGGGACATTCGGGTCTGAATGCTTCGAATTCTCCCGCATAGGACCAATCCCACAAATTATCGGATTTAAAAAACCACACCTGATTGGTTTCCTGACCGGTTACAGCCATACCCCATAAGGTTACCGTATCACCGCTCTTTTCAACGGGGAAAACCTTGGGGTCGCGGCAGGATACTTTTTTGTTAATCCCCGTCAGCGACTGGGGAATAGTTTTGCGCTTGGTCCAGGTTATACCGCCGTCGTCGCTTGACATTATTACCTGGTCCTGCATTGCGCCGTCGCGGGTGTAAAATGCGATAAGTCCCGTGCCGTTGCCGTTGGGGAACCAATTCATTCCGTCTATTTTTTCGCTCATTTCCGGACGGAAAACCATAGCCGAGCCCGACCACATAAAGCCGTCTCCGCCGCCCCAGCCGTCAGCTTCGGTATCGGGGAAAAGCGCTACGGGCAAATGTTCCCAGTGGACTAAGTCAGTACTTCTCGCGTGTCCCCAGTACATATTGCCCCAACCTTCCGCGCCGTTTTCGTGCGTGTACGGATAGGTCTGGTAATACAAATGATAATAGCCGTTGTAATAAACCAAACCGTTGGGGTCGTTATTCCAATGCGCAAACTGTGAAAAATGGTATTGCTGACGGTACAGTTCGGTGTAGTAGGAATAATCGCTTACCCCCGTATATATATCGTCGAATACTACTTTAGCGCTAAAACAGTTAAATCCCGTTTTACCGCCTTCATATGTCAGACCCTCGCGTAAGTTGTTGAGGTCTATCGTCAAATCGTCTCCCTTTTCGTCAAACGCAAAACGACGGATATTGTCGGCGTAAAACTCGGCGTACACGTTGTCGCCCTGGGGAGTTATTATTACTTTCAACTGCACCCAGCGCGCGGTTGCCACTTTGGGATTAACAAGCGATTTTTCGCCATCGGTCATCTTATCGTTGCCGATAAACCATGCATCGCGCAAAACGTCAACCCCGTTTTCGGAAAAATGCATCAGCTTAACACGGTTTTCCGCTCTGTCCACGTTGAAAACCCATTTTGCATTTTCATCCGCGCCGAAAACAAGTCCCGCCGCATTGCCGCTTTCGAAGTTAGCAGTCGCAGTATAAACAAATTTTTCGGTTTTACCGTACGACGTTTCGGAATACAGAAAGTTATCCCCTTCGCCCTCTAACGTTACTCCGTCAGCCCGTGCGGATAACACGGGAATTATAAAGGCGAAAACACAGCAAAACGCCGCAATCACTGCCAAAAGTGTAACTTTGATGTATTTTGATTTCATTCTATCACCCCTTATATTTATTACGAATGGAAAGGTTTCCAAATTAGTTTAAAATTTTTACTTCCCTAGCGCGCTGTTAATTGCGTCTAAATCGGGCAGGCAGTCTATCGCGCCCCTGCCGAGAGTGTTTAACGCGCCGCATACGTTGGCGAAAGCAAAAACAGAATTAAGCGTATCTTCCGTCCAGAACGGCCGCTGAATTTTGTCAAGCCGCGAAAGCACTCCGCCGTAAAACGCGTCGCCCGCCCCCGTTGTATCAACGGGTTTTACTTTTATAGGCGGCACGCGGTTGAATTTGCCTTTATACCGCCACTCGCTGCCGTTGCCTCCGAGACTTATGCAAACGAGCTTATCGCCGAGTTCCTTTTGTATATAGCTTTCGGTAAACACCTCTACCTCGTCTTCCGAAAATTTAACTATATCGGCATAACCTATAATTTTTTTATAGATATTAACCGCGCTTTCTCTG
>JAIDOO010000117.1 GCA_029063275.1 Clostridia bacterium | reverse complement strand
CCTTTAAAATCCGCCTCGTCGCCGCCGTGCCGAATGACGTTGGTAAGAAGCTCGCAGGATACGAGCTTGCTTGCAAAAACGTCGTCCTCACAAACCTCCTGTTCGGTCAGAAAATCGGTAAACGCTTTCAGCTTTTGCCGCATAATATTCAAGTTGTCAACCTTAAAATTAATAATCACAGCAGTGCGTCCTTTAATTTTTCGACTATCTTTTTTTCCGCGCGCGAAACGAACATCTGGCTAACTCCCAAAATTTTGCCCACTTCCGCCTGCGACTTTCCGTCAACAAATCTCAAAGACACCACTTTTTGTTCTGTGGGGTCAAGCTTTTTTATTTCGGTGCGCAAACTTTCGCTGTCCTCGAAGGATTCGAACCCGTCGCGCGTGTCGGGAATAATGTCGTACAAAAGCCCCTCGCCGTCCTCGCTCTTGACCGTCGCGTCAAGACTTACAGGCGCGTGGTATTCCATAGCCTCGATTATATCTTCTTCCGAAGCCCCTAACTTTTGCGAAAGCTGTTTTACCGTGGGCTTTGCGCCGTGCTTTTTATAGTACTCGTTGGTTTCACTGCGCACCTTTACCGCAAGCGTATAAATCCTCCTCGGCAGTCTTACGGCGCGCGAATAGTCGCGGAAATAATTTTTGATTATACCCGTAATAGTCGGAGTTATGTACGTAGTAAACTGAATGCCCAAATCGGGGTTGAATTTGCCGACGCCCGAAATCAGCGCTTCGGTTGCCACCTGATACAAATCGTCGTACTCAACCCCCCTGCCCGCAAATTTTTTTGCGAGGATTTCGGCAACGTACATATAATTTTCCACAAGCTTATTCCTTATCGCTATATCGCCCGTTCTGGCGTATTCACGAAAAAGCTCGTTTGCTTCGTTTGCATCAATCATATCAAAAGAGTAACCTTTTCAATCACCTTTCCGCCCGTAATGTTGCACGAGGACACTAGCGCGGAAATAAGCGCAAGCGATAATTCGTTGTCTGCGGACCGAGGCTTTCCGCCTATTCCGCTTATTTCACAGCCTACGCCGTTATCACGGAAAAAACGCGCCTTAACGCTTTCAAATCCGCAGTTTTTAAAAATCAACGCGCTTTCGGTTACGCAGACTTTAAAGTCCTCTATCGCGTCTACGTCCACGTCCGACGCCGAGCAAACCGCGCCTGCGGTGAGGCGCAAAGCGGTCATATATTCGCTGTCGCACAGCGCAAATTCAACGGTAAAATCCTTCATCTTACCTCCATAATGGTATCCAGCGCGCATATTTCGAAAAGCTTTCTTATCCTCGGCTGGACGTTGCAAAGCACGGTTTTATAGCCGTCCGATTTCAACTCTTTATAAATTTTAACGAACGTGCCGAGCATCGTGCTGTCGATAAAGGTCAGCGCGGCACAGTCGAATTCGATATCCATTTTCTGGTTTAAATAAGCCGCGCGCACCTCGGTATAAAAGTCCTGACTGGTCGCCGAGTCGATTTCACCAGTTAATGAAAATTTCAATTTTCCGTCGGCGGAAACAAGTTTTACCTGTCGCATAAAAATCCCCTTTAAGGCTATCTGATTTATTTATAACCTTAATTCTGCGCCGAAAAACGCAGATTGCAAATCCTATTTTAAAAC
>JAIDOO010000116.1 GCA_029063275.1 Clostridia bacterium | reverse complement strand
CTCGAAGGAATTGCAACGTGCACAAGTCTTTTGCCCTTTTTGCGGCGGCGCAGGAAGTTGAATACCAACAAAACTACGCCGACTGCCAAAATTGCCACAAATGCAAAAATTGTAAGAAACCTGTAAATCATTTTTTTATACCTCGCTTTATTTTTTTTACGGATTCCGGACAAGCCGTCTTTGGAACAGCGGACAAAAAAAACAGACCCGCACCGCGCTATCATACGCAGTAACGAGTCTCATTTTTTAAAACTACCCGAGCGGATTTTTCCGCCGTATTGACGGGTGAGTTACGCTTTCCGCTCTATCGCGGCAAACGCAAATTACTCCCTCTGTCCAAAATCAGGACTTATCTTATTTACAGGTATATTTTAACATATGTTTTTACCCTTGTCAAGTAAAATCGATAAAAATTTATCAATTATTTTACACGAGTTTTTTGAAGAGCGAGTGCGCGTTGTTCCATACGGCTTCGCTGACCTCTTCTACGCTCATACCCCTTAAATCCGCAATCGTGCGCGCAATTTCGGGTATGCTCCCGGGCGTGTTGGGGAATTCGCCCTGCCTGGATTTGGGCGCAAGATAGGGGCTGTCCGTTTCGGTCATAATGCGGTTTATATTCAGCGCGGCGATGGTGCGCCGTGCCTTTTTACTGCCCGAATATGTGCAGGTGCCGCCGAACGAAAAGCAAAAGCCAAGCTTTTGTATCTCCTGCGCTATTTCAGGCGAGTATGAATAACAGTGCAAAAGTCCGCCCGCGGAAAGTTCAAAAGCGCAGGTTTTTAAAATGTTCAACGTGTCCTCTGCGCAGTCGCGCGAATGTATCTGCACGGGAAGATTCAGCTTTTTCGCCATATCGATCTGAGCAAGAAAAACTTCGCGCTGTAATTTTTTATCGGTATCGGGGTAGTGATAGTCCAGCCCGATTTCGCCTATTGCAACGCACTTTTTGTGCGCGGCGAGTTTTTCGATTTCGCCCAAGTCGCCGTCGCGGAAATTTTTGAGCTCGGTCGGGTGGATACCCGCCGTAAAGTAAACGCAACCGTACTTTTCCGAAAGGTCGCGGCAGTATTCAGACGAGGGTAAATCAAAGCCGACGGAGATGATTTTTTCCACCCCCGCCGACCGGATATTTTTTATAAGCGCGTCTACGTCGCCGTAGTCGCTTTCGTTTATATGACAGTGAACGTCGATAAATCTCACGACAACAGACTCCCGTCGGGCAAGTCCTTTTCGGGCGAAACTATCGAAAGCTTACCCTCAGGGGACTGCGCGCAGATTATCATACCCTCGGACAAAATTCCCTTCATTTCTCTGGGGGGCAGGTTTGTAACGACTATAACTCTTTTACCCACCATTTCGTCCGCAGTATAGTGCTCCGCTATTCCCGACAGCACCGAAATATTTTTCGCGCCGATAGATACCGTTTCGTGCAAAAGCCTGCTCTTTTTTACGGGTTCGCACTCTATAACCGTGCCCACGCGCATTTCGACCTTTGCAAAGTCGTCAATGGTTATTAACTCTTTCGCCTTTTCTTCCACTACCTCTTTAACCTCCGTCTTTTTGAGTTTTGCCACCAGTTTTTCAACCTCCGCAAGCTCCTTTTTTACGTCGACGCGGGGGAACACAGGGGGCAGTTTTTCAATCTTTGCGCCGACTTTCAGCTTGCCGAATTCAAGGCTTCCAAAGCCCTCGTTTTCATCGCAAGAAAAGCTCTTTAAAATAAGCCCGGGCGCTTTTGTGATAAACGGTTTAAGCATAACGGAACAAATTCTCACCGTTTCGGCAAGGTTGTACAAAACCGCGCCCAGGCGCTCTTTTTTGCTCTCGTCCTTAGCAAGTATCCAGGGCGTAGTTTCGTCTATATATTTGTTCGCGCGTGAAATCACCGCAAAAATTTCAGAGAGCGCTTCGGGCGCATTAAGCCTGTCAACCGCGTTTTTGACCTTTTCAAAAAGTCCTTCCGCCATTGCTATAAGCTCTTTGTCAACCCCTTCAACCTTTCCGCGCGGGGGTATTGCGCCGAAGTTCTGCAAAATCATTGCCTGCGTACGCGAAACAAGGTTGCCCAAATCGTTTGCGAGGTCGGCGTTTATGCGGTTTAAAAACCGCTCGTTTGTGTATTCGCCGTCGCTGCCGAAGGGGATTTCACGCAGAAGAAAGTATCTTACCGCGTCAGTGCCGTAACGCTTCACAAGCTCGTAAGGGTCGGTAAGCTCGCACTTCACCGCGTCCTGCTTGCTCTTCGAAAGCTTGTCGCCCCCGATTAAAAGCCAGCCGTGCCCGTAAACCTGTTTGGGTATCGGCTCGCCGAGAGCCATTAAAATCGCGGGCCAGATTATTGCGTGAAAGCGCACGATTTCTTTGCCTATCATATGCAGGTCGGCAGGCCAGTACTTTTTGTAAAGGCTGTCATCTTCACCCGTAAAGCCGAGAGCCGAAATATAGTTTGAAAGCGCGTCGATCCAGACGTACGCATAATGGTTTTTATCGAACGGAAGCTGTACGCCCCATTTCACCGTCGTGCGCGAAACACATAAGTCCTGCAAGCCCGCGCTTAAAAAGTTGTTCACCATCTCGTTTACGCGGGATTTGGGCTGTAAAAACTCGGGGTTGTCCTTGTACAGCTTTAATATTTTGGGTGCGTATTTGCTTAAACGGAAAAAGTAGCTCTCTTCCTTTTGAAGAGCAACTTCCCTGCCGCAGTCGGGACACTTTCCGCCGACAAGCTGGGCTTCCGTCCACATACTTTCGCAGGGGGTGCAGTAATACCCGCTGTACTCCGCCTTGTAAATATCACCGCTGTCGTATAATTTTTGATATATTTTTTTAACACACTCTTCGTGGTCTTTGTCGGTAGTGCGGATAAAACGGTCGTACGAAATATCCAGAAGCCGCCACATATCTTTAAGCTCGGATACAAGCGGGTCGATAAACTGCAAGGGCGTAACCCCGCGTTTTTTTGCTTCCTTTTCGATTTTCTGACCGTGTTCGTCCGTGCCCGTCAAAAAGAACACGTCCTCGCCCAGCATTTTATGAAAGCGCGCCAAAGCGTCGCAAATAACCGTAGTATAGCAATGACCTATATGCCAGTTTCCGCTGGGGTAATAAATGGGTGTAGTAATGTAATACTTTTTCTTTTCCATAAAAATAATTATACCATTTGTCTTTTTAATTGTAAACAGTTTAGCGCGGCTCTCTTCCTATTAACTCGTCAACCGTTATACCGTAAAAATCCGCAAGCTTTACGCAAAATTCAATACTTGGTATTACTTCGCCCCTTTCCCACCTGCTTAAATTTACGTTGCTTATACCGGTAGCCTTTTCAAGCTGTATAAGTGATAAACCCCTTTCAAGTCTTAATTCTTTTAACGCTTCGCCGTAGTTGTTCATAATGATACCTCATACAAATTTTACTACAAATATGTAGAAAAACTCTTGACTTCAACATATATGTAGAATATAATTACATTATCTACATATTTGTAGAATGGTGAAAACTATGCATAAAAAATGTTACAGCTGTGCTTATTTCAAAGATTATTACTTTAAAACCAATTGCCGTTTTATGATGTCGGGAAGCGGATATTGTTCAAATCAGAACAAAAAAATTTCAAGGCACTCTACCTGTCCGCAGTTCAACCGCAGAGCGGATAAACCGATAAATTACACCGCCGTTTTAGAGGAGCTTGAAAATACTCTGACTGCGCTCAACGGAATAAAAACTATTTTAGACGAACACGAGGAATTTTGAGGGACAAACTTTCATAAAAATAGTTTATGAACGCTATTTTTACGGTAGTTTTTATCGCCTCGATGATAGCACTCGCTATAATCGCGCCGGACAAGCTTTTACCCTCGCTTTTGGACGGAACGGAGAGCGCGGTGCAAATGTCGCTTACTCTTTTTTGCATATACGCGGTGTGGATGGGGCTTTCGAACTTAGCGGAAAAGTCAGGACTTTCACGCGGGGCGGCTAAGCTTTTAAAGCCCGTAACAAGGCGGATTTTTAAAACCAAAAGCGATTTGGCGGGCGAAAATCTTGCAATGAATTTATCCTGCAACCTTTTAGGGCTCGGCGGAGCGGCTACGCCTTACGCCGTGAAAGCCATAGGCGAGCTTGAAAAAGAAAAAAACACCTTTGCGCAAAAACTGCTTTTTGTAATTAACGCCACATCCGTCCAGATTTTGCCGACGACGGTAATCGCGCTGAGGGCAAGCGCGGGCAGTATTTCGGCTTCGGACATATTTTTACCGTCTTTAATCTGCACGGCGGTTTCAACCTTTTTTGGCGTGCTTCTCTTTATAATTACCCAAAAGATAGCAAAAAGGGGAAGAAAAAAATGGCGCTGATTATCCCCTTAATTTTTATCGCGCTATTAATTTTTGCTTTAACTAAAAAAGTAA
>JAIDOO010000115.1 GCA_029063275.1 Clostridia bacterium | reverse complement strand
ATTCAGGCGTAACCGCATTTTTGCTTGTAAAAACCAACGGCAGTTTTTTCCCGCCGACGTAAACTTCACGGTAATTTATTATGCCTTCGTCATCTAAAAGCTTAGCCGAATTTTTGGACACAATCTTGTCAAGCCAGCTTTTTTTGCTTAACAAAAATTCCTCTATTTTATACTCCGGAAAATTAAGCGGACATCGGACGGTAATTTTGTTTTCAGCCGATACCGAAACGGAAAACGATCGGCGGCGCGAGCGGATTACGTCATAATTGTATTCAATCAAGCTTTACCCTCATCTGCACGCGCGTTTCTCCGTCGACCCTGCCTTCAATCGACCACAGCCCGTCGGCATATTCGCGCACAACCTTGATAATCTCACCTTCCTTGCACTGCTTGGCGTAAGTTATCTGCATACTTTTAAGGCTCTTCCCCCGTATTTCTTCGACCGAAAAAACGTCCATTAAAAAATCGGCATACTTAGTATTGTTCGCGTGGAAATAATGGTCATAATCCGAATATGACACGCGTTTAGTATGTAACACTTCATTATTGCTTACGGCGGGCAATTTCCAGCCGTTAAACTCAATCGCCCTTTGCGTATTATAGTTTTCGAAGTCGCTCTCTTTGAAAAACGCCGAATACGGCAACATAGCAAAATTTTCAAGACTGATCATAACCCAGCGGGCTGTTGCCGCTCCCACCTTTTCGCCGCCGCAATAAAACTCATACTCCCTCAGAAAAATCATATGCTTAGGGTGCATAGGCCAGGTATGTATTGTCAACTCATCTCCGAGTTTTATATCCCTGTTCAATTCCAGATAGCCGTTGACCAAGATAAACCCTATTTGCCTCGGTTGAAGGTCCTTATAACCGAAACCAAGCTCGTCGGCTGACATACAAGCCGACTCTTGCATAAACGACAGCAACGAAGAAAGCTTTAAGTTGTCAAACGCGTCTACGTCGGTATACCTTAATTGATAACTTCTGATATTTCTGTACATTTTTTCGCCTCTTGTAAGTTTTTTAAGATTTTAGCATTTTATTTTAAAAAAGTCCAATATTTTGAGTAAAAACGCCGTTTATGTGTGGCATAGTACTGTTTATTCTTGTCCAAAACGTTGACAGAATATGTCGAAATATGATAAAATTAGTTAAAGAATACGGAGGCAATACTATGGACGAGGAAAATAAATTTTTATCCGACTATTCAGATGAATCTGACAAAGACAACTCCTCTCCCGCGAACAATAAAAACGCCATTAGCGCGGATTTAATCAGGGGACACATAAATACTATTATTCTCCGCACGTTATACGAACGCGACAAATACGGATATGAAATAATAGAAGAGATCGAAAGCAAAAGCCACGGTCAATATACCTTAAAACAGCCCACGCTTTACAGCGCGCTTAAAAGGCTTGAAAATCAGGGTTATATTACCGCATACTGGAAGACGGACGAAGTATCGCTTGGCGGCAGAAGAAAATATTACACGTTGACCGATAGCGGCAGAGAAATTACCGAACGCAACCAAGCCGAATGGGAATATTCGAGAACGGTTATCGACAACCTCATTTCAGACCGCTCTTTTGATTTTTCACAGCCTGCTCCCACGCCCGTTGATTTTCATATTTTGAAAAAGTCGACTTCCCGCGTGCCCGTTTTAAAATCCGAGGATGAAAAATTTGAGGACGAAGACAAATACAAATTTGATACGTTTGAAGAAAAGCACGAAGAGAAACAGCCCGGCGAAGGCTTACACGATATAAAAATCATTCACGAGGTAGTTGTCGTTAAAGACGACGGAACAGATAAAAAGGAAGACGATACCGTCAAAAGCGAAGAGAATGAAATCAGGGAAGAACTTCCCGAAGTTAAAATCGATTCCGAAATCGTGGCGGTTAAGGACGAAGTAGTTTATTACGAAGCAGTCCCCTCCCATCCTCCCGTAACGGCTCCCGACCAAATAAACGAAGCGGTTATAGAACAACACGAAACTCCGGAACCCGCTCCCGTTCAACCCGAACCTATTGCTCCTGTGGTGCAACAAACTTTAGTTGCAGAGGAAGAAAAATTCGAGCAACCTAAGCATGAAGAAATTCCACCTATGGATGCGGAACAGCGCAGAAGGGTCCACGAAAACTATCTGAGATTAATTTCCGAACCCGTAAAAGAGCCGCCCCGTGAGGTTGAGCCCGTTCCTATAGCCGAAGAGATTGATACGGACAAACTGATATATAACAACAAACCTGAAACCGAGCGCGATTACCGCAACCTTATAAACAAGCTTTATGTTAAAACGGTTAAGCGTCCTCCACAGGAACAGACCTATAGTAAGCGCGTTGTTCCCACAAATAAATCGGAAGATCTTGAAGCCAAAGCGGCGAGCGACGGTCTTAAAATAAATTCTTCCGACTTCGTGATTTCAAGCTCGCGTAAAAAGAGCTACAACCGCGGAAGCGCGTTGCTTAAAAGCTCGCTTATAATAACGATAGTTTTGCTTTTAGAGTTTACAATCTGCCTGTTGTTCAAAAACGAGCTTGGCATACATTTAGCTTATCCCTTTACAATCTTTGCAATTGCCTGCGCTCAGCTTTTGATTTTCGGCGTTTTGTACTATACGGACCTCGGCAAAAATTCAAGAAAGCCAACCTCCGCGCTTTATATGTCGGCTTGCATAGTCGTTACCGTAATAATAATTTTTATTATCTTTTTAGTATCATTGCTTACGGGAATTAACTTTGCATCGGCGGGGAACATTTTTGCAAAATTGGTTATTCCCTGCGTAGTCGCTTTGAATATTCCGCTGTTCGGTCTGTGCTTCTACGCTTTGAGCAAATAATATGAAAATTTTAATTATTGTAAAGTCCAAACACAACGACAACACTTTAAAAGTAGCCGAAGCTATGTCAGAGGTTGCGCCCGTTACTGTTACTACCCTTGAAAATGCTAAGTTGTATAATCTTAAAGAATACGATATCGTTGGATACGGTAGTGGCATTTACTACGGAAAGCACGATAAAGAGCTGTTAAATTTCATTAAAAATTCAGACAACAATAAGTCATACTGTTTTGCATTTTCCACAAGCGGTTCCAAAAGCTTTGAAAAGAACAATAAGCATATTATAAAGCTATTGGAAAGTAAAAATAAAATTGTGCTTGATTCGTTCGGCTGTCTTGGTTTTGATAAGTTTTTTCTCTTCGCCATTTGCGGAGGTCTGAACAAAACCCACCCCGACATCAATGACTTTGACAACGCACAGAACTTTATAATGAACGTAATTCAAAAATACAATCAAAGCAAATAATTACAAAGCCGCCGTCCTTTTTTCGGACGGCGGCTTTAATAATAAATCCCCTGCTAATGCAGGGGATTTATTTTAATTACTTTGCAAATTCGCTTGCTCTGAATTCCCTGATTACGTTAACTTTAATCTGACCGGGATATTCGAGTTCTTTTTCGATTTTCTTTGCAATATCCTTTGCAAGGAACATTGTCTGCGCGTCGTCAATCTGTTCGGGCTTGACAATTACACGCACTTCTCTTCCCGCTTGGATAGCATAGCACTTATCAACGCCCTTAAATTCGCTTGCAATCGCTTCAAGCTTTTCAAGACGCTTAACGTAGTTGGTGCCGGTTTCCCTTCTTGCACCTGGTCTTGCGCCCGAAATTGCGTCTGCGGCGGCGACAAGCACCGCTTCAATCGTCTTGGGCTCAACGTCGCCGTGATGTGCGGCAATCGCGTTAATTACGTTGTTGCTCTCTCTGTACTTCTTGGCAAGGTCGGCGCCAATCTGAATATGGGTACCTTCCTGCTCGTGGTCAACGGCTTTGCCTATGTCGTGCAAAAGTCCCGCACGCTTTGCCAATGTAACGTCCATTCCGAGCTCGGAAGCCATAAGTCCCGCAAGCTGTGCAACTTCGATTGAATGCTTATAAACGTTCTGACCGTAGCTTGTCCTGTATTTAAGTCTGCCGATAAGTTTGATAATTTCGGGATGCAGTCCAAAAATTCCGACGTCGAACATAGCGCTTTCGCCGGCGGCTTTGATTTCGGCGTCCATTTCCTTTTTGACCTTTTCTACCGTTTCCTCGATTCTCGCGGGATGAATTCTGCCGTCCGCTATAAGTCTTTCAAGTGAAAGCCTTGCAATTTCGCGTCTTACAGGGTCAAAGCCCGACAAAATTACAACCTCGGGCGTGTCGTCGATAATCAGCTCGATGCCCGTTGCATTTTCAATTGCACGGATATTTCTTCCCTCTCTGCCGATAAGTCTTGCTTTCATATCGTCGCTGGGAAGAGGTACGACCGATACAGTAATTTCCGACGCGTGATCTGCGGCACAACGCTGTATAGCGAGGGAAATAATTTTCTTTGCTTCGTTGCTTGCCTCTTCTTTTGCAGTCTGCTCGATATTTCTCACTTGCAGTGCAACATCGTGGCGGGTTTCGTCCAAAATCTCGTTAGCAAGGATTTGCTTTGCCTCTTCCTTTGTGAGCTGTGCAACTTTTTCAAGCTCCTGCACCATAAGCTCGTGCTGGTGATTGATTTTGTCCTGCGTCTTTTTTACTTCGAGTTCTTTATTGGCAAGCTCTTTCAACTGCCTGTCAAGTTCTTCATTCTTTTTGGTAAGAGCTTCTTCCTTTTTGTCTATAGAATCTTCTTTTTGCAAAAGACGCTGTTCTTGCTTTTGCAGTTCGGCTTTCTTTTCTCTGCTCTCACGTTCGAATTCGTTTCTGAGTTGCAGCTCCTGTTCCTTTGCTTCTAATATTGCTTCCTTTTTCAAGGCCTTACATTCAAGTGAAGCGTCGTCAATCATTTTTTTAGTTCTTTTCTGAACTTCACCCAATCTCTTTTCCGTCTGCTTTCTATTGATAAGAATTCCGACGAAAAGTCCAATACCCAGCGCAACCACGATACCGACCGAAAGCCCTACGGCTACTCCGATAAGCGCAGTATTTGCAAGAAACAGGCTGCTTAATAAATTTGCGTTCATTAATGCCTCCTGATGTTAATGT
Source organism: Clostridia bacterium (assembly GCA_029063275.1). Lineage (GTDB taxonomy): Bacteria > Bacillota > Clostridia > Christensenellales > Borkfalkiaceae > Coproplasma. Next base: position 2,562 of record JAIDOO010000115.1, on the reverse strand, counting down.
TAAATATATACATACCCCTTTCGGGTCAGTTTATATCCTTATATATTGTACAACAGACAGATTGAAATGTCAATTTAATAGAATGAATACTTTACATAATATTTTGAATAATAAATAACGCGCTATCTTCGGTCTGAAAGATTAGCGCGCTATGGTTTTTATCTGTTTCGCAATTCTTTTATTAAAAACTTTTTCACCTTTTCAAGGTCGCTACAAGTCAATATAGGAATTAAGCCGTTTATTTTTTCAACGCTCATATCCCACCATTTAAATTCCCGCAAAAGCCCGATTAATTCGTCGTCAAACCTTTTTCTGATAATCTTTGCAGGATTTCCCGCAACAACCGTATAAGGCGGAACATCGCCGGCTACGACGCTATTCAAACCGACAATTGCACCGTCCCCGATATTAACGCCGGGCAGAACCGTTACGTTTTGTCCTATCCAAACGTCGTTACCTATAACGGTATCGCCTTTTAACGGTAATTCAGAAATAGACGGCAAATTCTGGTCCCACCCCTCGAAAATGTAAAAAGGGAAAGTGGACACGGCGTTCATCTGATGGTTTGCGCCGTTCATAACAAAATTAACTCCTGCGGCAATCTGGCAAAACTTTCCTATAATCAGTTTATCGCCGTTGAAGTCGTAATGATGTGTAATGTGCTTTTCAAAATCCTTATCGCTGAAATAAGTAAAATCGCCGACTATAATATTAGGATTGGAAATTGTCGGCTTTACATAAGTAACGGTATCGCAACCGCGAACCGGAAATATCTTTTGGGGATCAGGTATTACTCCGTCTTTCAATTTAAACCTCTATTTTAATCTGTCGAGCCAGACTTTTGAAACCGCGTCTGACGGCATTCGCCAGTCGCCGCGCGGCGAAAGAGAAACCGAGCCGACTTTGACCCCGTCGGGAATACACGAACGCTTGAACTGGTGCATAAAAAATCTTTTGTAAAAGCTTTTCAGCCATTTACTTATTGTCTTTTCGTCAAACATACCCTTGAAAGTCTTGTTTGCTATATACTGCAACTTTTCGGGTTCATAAGCCCAACGCACCGCGTAATACAGGAAAAAGTCGTGCAAAATATACGGACCTACTATATCCTCGGTCTTTTGCGCAATATTTCCGTTTTTATCGGGTGGCAAAAGCTCGGGACTTATTTCGGTATCAAGTATGCTTTTAAGAACCTTTTCAACCTGTCCGCCGAGCTTTTCGGCTTCATAACGAATAAGGTGTTTAACAAGCGTTTTGGGCACCGAGCAGTTTACGCCATACATTGAAATGTGATCGCCTGCGTAAGTCGCCCAGCCCAAAGCAAACTCGCTTAAATCACCCGTGCCAAGCACTATGCCGTTCAAGTCGTTTGCCAAGTCCATAAGCACCATAGTACGCATACGCGCTTGCGCGTTTTCGTATGTTACGTTACGGTTTTCTGTGTCGTGTCCTATATCGTAAAAATGTTTTTCAACACTTTCCTTTATGGGAATAGTCTTTGCTGTTGCGCCCAGCGCTTCAATTAATTTTAATGAATTATCTTTTGTTTTATCGGTTGTGCCAAAACCGGGCATAGTAACGGCTATTATATCTTTTCTGTCTTTACTTAAAGAATTAAACGCTCTGCACGCGACAAGCAATGCAAGCGCAGAATCAAGCCCGCCTGAAATACCTATTAATACTGTCTTTGAATTAGTATGCCTTAATCTCTTTTCAAGTCCCTTTTGCTGGATTGTGAGTATCAGCTCGCTTCTCTCAATCAATCCGTCATTGGGAACGAACGGAGTTTGTGAAAATTCGCGCGTAAGCTTGCCTTCCTGCAAAGCGGTTTCAAACTCGATTAAGTTGTAATTTCCGCACTTATCAGCACCGATAGCGCCCATTCTTCTGCGTTCGGCAACAATCGTATCCACGTCAATTTCACTGTAAATCAAACCGTTATCAAACAGCTTGCTTTCGGCGAGAACAACGCCGTTTTCGGCAATTAAATTGTGTCCCGCAAAGGTCATATCGGTAGAGCTTTCGCCCTCGCCTGCATCGCAATAAACATATCCGCAGACAAGCTTTGCCGACTGCATTTTTACCAAATTGCGCCTGTACTCTGCCTTACCAACCGTTTCATCACTGCAAGACAGATTGACGATGATATTCGCACCCGCCTGAACGTGGCAAACCGACGGCGATTGAGCCGTCCATAAATCCTCGCATATTTCTGCGGCAACGGTAAAATTATCGCAATTTGCGGCTTTGAATACGATATTCTTTCCAAAGCAAACGCTTTGATTTGCATACCGCATAAAAACGTTTTCAGTCAAAGACGGTGAAAAATGCCTTTTTTCGTAGAATTCACCGTAGTTGGGAAGATTGGTCTTGGGCACTATACCCAAAATTTTACCGTCCGATATTGCGACGGCGCAATTATAAAGCTTGCCGCCAAAAGATATCGGCGCACCGATAAACACGAGCGTTTTAATCCCCGCAACGGCTTTACAAATTTGCATTACCGCATTTTCGCACGCAGAAATCAATGCGGGTTGATTAAATAAATCACCGCAGGTGTAT
>JAIDOO010000114.1 GCA_029063275.1 Clostridia bacterium | reverse complement strand
GCGGAGAGCAACCACAGGGTCCTTCTTCGCCGCAGCCGCCGCAGGAATAAGTCCCGAAATCAAAGTAAGCACTACGCTTACGCAAACCATAACAATCGCCTGCCACCAGGGAAGCGCGGCAATCGTGAAAATTCCGACAAGCGCTCCCACAATGAGGTTAATTATCAGCGATAACAGATAAGTAACCACTATACCAACCAGTCCCGAGGCAAAACCTATTATAAAGGTTTCGGCAATGAACAGACTCTTTATATCTTTCTTTCTCGCGCCGACCGAGCGGAGTATTCCTATTTCCTTTACTCGTTCCACTACAGAAACGTAGGTTATAATTCCTACCATTACCGTTGAAACGACAAGCGACAGCGCGGTGAACGCGACGAGAGCTATCGTTATCATTCTTATCATAGTGTTTACCATACCTATGATAAGCCCGACGGTATCGGTGTATTTGACTATATCAGACTCTTCGAGCGTAACGCCGTTGTAGCTTTCGCCCGCGCGGCACATTTTATTCCAGCCGTCGAGATAGTCGGTAACGTTATCCTTGCCTGTAAAGTCGGACGGATAAATGCTGATTGAAACCGGCAAATCGCTTCCGCCGAGCATAGCCGCAGTTATCTTATTTGACGAGCTTGTGCCGGCGCCCATCATCATTGACATCATACCCGAAGGTGTTGCGCCCGAAATAAGTCCCGTGTTGGGGATTATTTGACCGTTAAATTCTACGCCCGTACCCTTATGGTACCCGCCGTCCTCGTAATACGTATACTCGTAGTTATAGGGCACGTACGAAAGGGTTGAATCCTCCAAGTACTTGACAATCTCACTCTCTTTCGAGGTTTCGAGCATATGCTTTGTCAATGCGTTGGTATAGTAAAGTCCCGAGGACAGACATCCGTATGAAACCTTTGCCTTTTTCTGCAAAATGACTTTGGTCTTTAACTCAATCGAGCCCGTCTTATCGAAGTCCTTTGCGTCGTGATTATATTTGTATACGACTTTATCGGTAATTTCGGTTATACACTGTTGCATCTGTTCGGCAAGCTTTTGAAATTCCGCAATTTTTTCAAGCTGCTCGGGCGTGCAATCGGCAAGGGTAAGATTGCCGTTTTTTATCTCCTGCAACAATTCCGAAATATCGAGCGCGACCATTTTATCGTACAGCGCGTAAAGCTCGGTCGTGTCGGTGGTATAGAATTTTTCGCCGTCAGCCTTATCCACTTTCGAATAAACCGTGTCATTGGGGTACCAGGTAAAAATCTGCGCGTCTTCGCCGAAAAACAAATCGAAGCTTTTTCCGTCGAGGAAATCTTTCGTTAAATTCTCATTGTAGTTTTCGCCGCCGCTCATTCCGTTTTCGTACAGGGCTTTGTAGGCGAAGTTGACAAACTCTTCCTGAGTCATATAACCGAACTGACCTAAGGTTATATCCGAAATTTCGTTGTTGTCGAGAACGACAATCATACTGTCCTTGCTCTCGAAAATATCTTTAAGCTCGGCTTCCGTCAGGTTTTTGGTCTTACCGTTGTAGGTTGCAAGAATATCGTACTGCGACAAAATATATTCGTAATTGTCGGGAATTTCGGAAAAAGTGCCGAACGACGGGATTAACGAGGCGTATTGTGCATACTCTTCCTGCTTCTGCAATACCGAGGTGTACATCTGGCGGATTGCCGAAATCGAATAATTGCCGCTTGCGTCGGCTTCGGGCGCAATCTCGCCGTTTGTGATTGTAAAATCGGTATAAACGTTGTTTGCCAAATTAAACTGATATCCGAACTGTAAAGCGTTGTAGTACTCTTCGGGCATCTTTTTAACGTAGTCGATATACTCTTCGGTGATATTGTTTGTGGTAAGCGATTTGCCCATTCCCATAAGGCTTTCCAAAAGGGAATCAACATACACCTTGTCTTTAAGCCTCGTTATGTCCGCTTTGGTTTCCATTGAAAACTCCATAAGCGCGTCAAAGTCTATAGCCGTTTCGGTTACCGTCAGGGGATAGCCCGACAGCATATCGTTTTCCATATCCTTTATGTAAGCCTGCACGCCGGAAGAGATTGCAAGCACCATCGAAACGCCTATAATTCCTATACTGCCCGCAACCGCCACGAGCGACGTCCGACCCTTTTTTGATAAAAGGTTTTTGAGCGAAAGCATAAACGCCATTCCGAAAGACATCGAAGAACGCTTCTTATTGCCTTTGGATTTTTTAACCTTTGTTGCCTCTTTGACCTCTTCAACGGTTTCCGCGTCCGCTTCGGGTTTTTGTTCTTCTTTTTCAACTCCGTCATAGGGCATACTGTCGCCCACGACAAGTCCGTCCAAAAGACGGATAATTCTTGTCGAGTACTGCTCGGCAAGTTCGGGGTTGTGGGTTACCATAATGACCAGCCGGTCTTTGGAAATCTCTTTGAGCAAATCCATAATCTGGACCGAGGTCTTAGAATCAAGCGCACCCGTGGGTTCGTCGGCAAGCACTATTTCGGGGTCGTTGATAAGCGCACGCGCAATTGCGACCCTCTGCGCCTGTCCGCCCGAAAGCTGGTTGGGCTTGCACTTGATTTTGTCGCCCAAGCCGACCTTTTCAAGCGCTTCGATAGCCCTGGCGCGCCTTTCCTCTTTGCTGACGCCCGCAATCATAAGCGCAAGCTCTACGTTCTGCAAAATGGTCTGGTGGGGTATCAAATGATAGCTTTGGAAAATAAAGCCTATCGAGTGGTTTCTGTAAGTATCCCAATCCCTGTCGGAAAACTTTCTGGTACTGGTGCCGTCGATAACGAGGTCGCCCGTGGTATATTTGTCAAGTCCGCCTATGATATTCAATAAAGTGGTTTTACCGCAACCCGACGCGCCGAGAATGGACACGAACTCGTTTTTGCGGAAACAAAGGCTTACGCCCTTCAACGCCTGAACGGACTCGCCGGCAGTTTTATACTCTTTTTTAATATCGTATAACTGTAACATAATTTACCTCTTAAATTTTCGCCGCATTAAGCCTTAAAAGCGAACGTTCTTTTCCGAGTATTCCCATTATCGTGCATAAGTCGGGAGAGTTTGGCATACCCGTAATTGCAATTCTTAAAATTTCCGCAACGTCCGAAACGTTGCCCTTATAATTTTCGGGATGGGCTTTGTACTCGCTCATCTCGGATGCAAAACCTACAAGCGGCGCAATTGCCTTGACCTTTGAAAACCAAACCGAATTGTCGTCGGCGGGGTCGTAGCTTTCGGCAAATTTATCAAGCACGCGGTTTACGGTTTCTTTGTCGAATCTGTAAGCGTATTCGGGTGCAAAAGTATCGTCAAAGAAGTAATCTATAAGCCTTACGCCCTGTTCGGCGCGCTCGATATCCTTTCTGCGTTTTTTGCCGCCTACGCCCATAATCAGGGCAAGCACTTTTATAATATACTCTTTATCCTTGAAATGTGCCTTATCCTTTTCCGTACCGAATTCGTCTACCCAGCCCTTTAAAAAGTCATAGCACTCGCTTTCGGAAAGCTTTGAAATTTCGGTGCGCGACAAATCGTTGAGCTTGTCCAGATCGAACAGCGCTCCGCTCTTGCCCATCTTCTCTATTCTGAATTTAAAATCCCTGTAATCGGCGTCGGGGTTTTTAAGCGTCCATTCCTCGAAGTCGGAGTTTAAAATGGTCATCAAATACCTGACTACCGCTTTAGGGAAGTATCCTGACTTTCTGTAATAGTCCAAAGAGAGTTCGGGGTCCTTGCGCTTTGAAAGCTTGCGCTTAGTACCGCCGTCCATTTTCATAAGCGAGCAGGTGTGCGCATACTTAGGGGGCTTAAAGCCCAGAACCTTGTGAAGCTCTATATGCACGGGCAGACTGGAAAGCCATTCCTCGCCCCGGATAACCAGAGTGGTGCGCATAAAGTGGTCGTCTATCGCGTGCGCAAAATGGTAAGTGGGTATTCCGTCGGACTTCAAAATTACTACGTCCTGGTCGTTTTCCGTAACGGTAACTTCGCCTTTTATCGCATCCTTAAAAAGAATTTTATTTTCGTTACTGCCCTGCGATTTAAGGCGTATGACATACGGCTTGCCCGCCTTTACGTTTGCCTCAATCTGTTCTGACGAAAGATTACGGCACTTGGCGTATTTGCCGTAATAGCCCGTAATAAGCTTTTGCGCGGTCTGCTCCTCTCTCACGGCGTTAAGCTCGTCCTCGGTGCAAAAGCAAGGATAGGCAAGCCCTTGTTCAATCAGCCGTTTTGCAAACGCGCGGTAAATTTTCGCGCGCTGACGCTGGTAATAGGGACCGTATTTATTCAGGGGCGAATCTATTTCCGCTCCCTCGTCGAAATTTATGCCGAAGTAATTAAGCGAGCGGATAACGCTTTCAACCGCGCCGTCAACCTTGCGCTTTTCGTCGGTGTCCTCGATTCTCAGATAGAATATACCGCCCGTTGTATGCGCCGCCCTCTCGTCCGCCAACGCGGAATAAAGGTTTCCGAGGTGTATAAATCCTGTGGGCGATGGCGCAAGGCGGGTTACTTCCGCTTTGCTTTCGCGCTCGCGCTCGGGGTAAATATTTTCATACTCTTCGGGCGGGAGTAAATCGCTATCGGGAATCAAAAGATCAGCAAGTTTTTTCGTATCCATATTTTATCCTCTTATTTTTTGCGCTTTATAAAACGCCTTAAAATGAACCAAAGTATTACGAGTATTTCGAACACAGCCGCAACAACGTACAAAAATTCGATTTTGTCAAAGGGCTTAAATGTATTCACGAAGATATGAAGCATCAGCGCAAGCGTCCATATTATCAGCGAGCTTACAATTACATTCGTAATTCTGTTGCCCCACATTGCGGAAAAAACCATCACTACAACCGCGCACACGAACGGCGCGACGACAAAGGATAAAAACGCGTAATCAGCCGTAACTTCCACAAAATAGAATATGGTAAAAATCACGGTCGCAATAAACCACACGAGCCCCGCGGATAAAAGGGTAATCAGCAGTCTTTTTTTGCCGACGTTCATTCTGGGTTTTACGATATTTTCTACCGAGGCGGTATTGATTATATCGTCTACCGTGATATCGTACAGGCGCGCAAGCTGTATAAGCACCCTTAAATCGGGGATAGCCTCTCCCCGCTCCCATTTTGAAACCGCTTTATCCGAATAATTCAACTTTTCGGCTAACTGGGCTTGGGTAAGCTTTGCCTGCGTTCTCAGATGTATAAGATTTTTGGCAATCGTTTCTTTCAATGCGTCCATAGATAAATTATACCATATTTATATCCAGAATACAACTAAATAGGCAACTCTACTGTGAGTAGAGTGTGAAATTTTTGTGGTAGAGTGCATTTTTTGCACAGTTTAGACGGCAGAAAAATTTGTGGAGAACAAAATTCAACAGTAGGTTGTATTTTGGCGGAAAATGAGTGATACTTATATTAGTAAGCGGCGGCGCGAGGCATATAACGCGCAACCGCAAATAAATTCGGAGTAAAGTTATGAATAAATTTGATATTTACGTTGATTCGTCGGCAAATCTTACAGATGATATGATAGCTTCTACGGATATAAACGTAATACCCTATATGTGCACCGTAAACGGCGAAGAAAGATTTTGCTATGAAAACGGTATGCCCTTTGCGGTTACCGCAAAAAAGCATTACGAGGATATGCTTTCGGGCGCGGACGCAAAAACCTCGCTGATAGGCGAAGCAAGATTTATCGAGGCGGTAACCCCCTCTCTCGAAGCCGGCAGGGACGTCTTTATAATCACCATAGCCTCGGGAATAAGCGGCACGCACTCGCAAGCGCTTGCGGCAAAGCGCGCGCTTGAAAAACAGTTCCCCAAAAACAAAATTTACGTGGGCGACAGTGCAAACGCTTCATTGGGCGAAGGACTTTTGGCGGTGAACGTAGCGCGCCTGCGCGACATGGGCGAAAGTCTGAACGCGTGCGCGGAATGGTTTGAAGAAAACAAATATAAAATGAACGCCTACTGCGTTGTGCAGGATTTGAAATATCTGAGAAAGGGCGGCAGAATTTCCACCACCCTCGCCATTGCAGGCACTATTTTGAATATTAAGCCCATTTTAAGGGCGGACGGCGGCAATCCCGCTAAGCTTGCTTTCTGGTCGAAAGAGCGCGGCAGAAAAAAAGCGTTTGACTCGGTTTTAAAGGAGTTTGACGAGCTATGCATAAACCCCGAAAACCAGACCGTGGCGATAACCCACTGCAACTGCGAAGAGGACGCCTTAAAGCTTGCCGAGCTTGTAAAAGAGCACGGCGCGCGCGAAGTCGTTATCGAGTACTACGACCTTTGCACGGGCTCGCACGTAGGACCGGGAACACTTGCGCTGTTCTTTACGGGTAAGGACAGAAGAAACCCGCAGGCTTTTCCGCAATTGCAAAAACGCGGCAAAACCGCAACCCAAAAAATATGATCACCCTACCTTGAAAAGTTTGCCGCCGTGCGCTCGTTATGAGCGCACGGCGGTGCTTTTTACGGTTTTAAATTTTAATGACGTTTGTCATAATTTATCGCTTCTGCCCTTTCGCGCGAAACCCAATCCAAAAAAGCGCGGCATCCGTCCGAAATATCGGCAAAAGCTCTTTCGAAATCGCGCGTGTACCAGGGGTCGGCAACGTCGCGGGGATTATCGGTAAAAGAGCAAAGCTTGAAAACCTTTTTTGCGTAACTTTCGCCCGCAAGCTGCAAAAGGTCGAAATAGTTTCCTTTGTCCATACATAGAATAAAGTCGTTGTTCTTTATGTCGGACAGCGAAATCTGTTTTGCAATATGGTTGCCCGCAATTCCGTGCATTATCAAAGTCTTTTTTGCAGGCGGATAGATAGGGTTGCCCTCTTCGCAATCAGACGTGCCGAACGA
>JAIDOO010000113.1 GCA_029063275.1 Clostridia bacterium | reverse complement strand
GGACACAAGCAATACGGCGTTTTATTACTTGCCAAAGTTGAGTTACGACGCTTTGACCGAAGTCAAAGAAAAGGCGGACAGTTACGTTATCGCCGCGCCCGTGAGTTACTTGTCGGACGAAATAGAGAACAAGTACAATATCTTCTTTTTGAAAACGGGCAGGGACATAGCGGACGAAGAACTCACAAATAAGGACACGGCAATCGGCAGTATGCAGACCGCCGTACACAACGTGGTGGAAGCTCGGCACAAAGAATACATCAATGCGCTGAACTTGCATACCGAGTGCAAGAACGCCATCGACAAGGCAATATCGGACAACTATGACGGTATGCGCTTGGGTAAAGATTTTGAGAACGCGCTAATCGACAAATACGGTATGGGCGAAATCAACTATGTGCTTGCTAACACCGTGCAGTATTACAGCGACGACGGACGGTTTTCGCCCGAAAACAAAAAGTGGGCAGATACGTTTGAAATAACCGAGAACGAGGGACACCGTTATCAGTTTGCGTCGAATACCCACCGTGCGATTTTGGACGGATTTATCGACATTATGAGAAAGAAGCAAAGAGAGCTTTTGTATGGCAACAAGCGCGAGGAATACTATTCGGTAATGAAAGACACCGTGAACGGCAAAGTCGAATATACGCCCGTTTATGTGGACGCAAATACGGGCGAGATCGGAACGCTGTTCAAGCGTTCGTTCGATACCGAAAAGGAAATCGACGAGCTTATCGAAAAGGTCAATACCGCAACCGACGTGCCGAGAGATTATAGGCTTGTGTATATAACGCCCGAAGAACTCAAAGACCGAAGCGACAAAATCAAAAAGGCAAACACCGCACAATCTTTGCAGGGCGAGTTTTTAAGCGAAACCAAGCAAGGCTATAAGGTTGTGAATATCACGAAAGACAAGGACGAACGGAATATCGCCGTCATCTACCGTCAGACCGTAAACGACTTTATCGTCGCGCCGCGTTACGATACTTCGGACGGAACGTGGGCGCAGAGCTTCTATTATTCGTCGCTCGAAAGTGCGGAAAAAGACCGTGCGGAAATGTACGGCGACAACCCTAAAATTTACGAAAACAAGGAGTGGAATAAAATGCCCGAAAACGAAAAACCGAATTGGATTAAAGTAACGGTATCGCAAGACGCGGTAATCCGTACTTACGACAAAGCAAGTTATATGCGTATGCCGACGAGCGGCGAATACAACGGTTACGTTTACAACATCTTTAACGACCGTATTAAAAAGGCTACTCAGATAGCCGATTTACAGAGCGATTCGCGCGAGCTTGCATACACGATATGGCTCAAAGAAAACGAAGTCGTTCTGATACATAAAGACGATGATGAAAAGCAGTTGAGCGCGACCGAGTTTAAGAATCTTGTACACGGGACGCTCGATAAAGACTACTTCCGCAAAGCGGACGAGAACGACAAAATGTGGACGACTATAAGCGTACCGCGCGACGCGATTCGCGGCGAGTATGAGAAAAGAACGCTGTTCGCAATGCCGAAATTCACGGAGATTGCAGGGTACGCCTTTTATGTTCCCAACGTGTTCGTGAAAGAGGACGAGGAGAGCGAGGGCGAGCGTGTGAAGATAAGCGTACCCGACGACTTCAAATTCACGGCGCAGGACAGAAGCGGCGAGAACAAAGTCGAGCTGTCGGCATATCAAGTGTTCAAGCGTATGGACGGAACGGAAGCAAGCGACTATTTGACCGAGAGAAGTAACGAACAAGCGGCAGCAGGCGCACCGCCCGACAATAACGGTTGGCGTTACGTTTCGGTGGACGCAAAGGCGAAGATTGCCGAGTATGACGAAAGGACGATGTTCCGTATGCCGCAGGGCGAGTATGAGGGTTATTGCTATTACATCCCTAACAAGTTACTTCGCGCGAACGAAGAAAAAGGCACGATTCGCGTGAGCTTGCCCGAAAACTTCGTCGTAACGGTAATCAATAAGCAGGCGGAAAACGAGGACGAACAGAAAATCGAAATGAACGCCGAAGATTATATCGCGCAGGTCAAGGGTAAAACGGCGGAAGATTATACCGTTTACAGCAAGCCGAGCGAGAGCAAATCGGAAAAATTTGCAGCGGTGGAAAGACGGCTCATAGAGCGTGTACCCGACGAAATGAAAGCAAAACCGAATTGGGTAATCGTCCGCACGAAGCCGAACGAAAAGGGCAGGCTCGATAAATTCCTTATCGACGTGCATACAGGCAAAGCGGCACGGAGCGACGATCCGACGACGTGGGCGACCTTTGACGAGGCGAGAGAATACGCAAAATATCACGGCGGCGTTGCGCTTGCATACGCGCTTGACGGAAAGGACGGAATCGCGTGTATAGACCTTGACGGTTGCTATGAAGAAAACGGAGATTTTTCGGAATTTGCAAATAAAGTCTATAACGCGACGAGCGGTATGTATTGCGAAAAATCGGTAAGCGGAAAAGGCTTGCACTTCTTTGGGAAAACGCAGGGTATGGACGTCCGCACGTTCTCCAAAGACGGAGAAATGGAATTTTATCGCGGAGCGCACTTCATCGCTATGACGGGCGACACTTACGGCGGAACGGAATTAAAGAGTTTCGACGAGCCGCAAATCAAGAGCATTATCGAAGCCAAATGTGAAAAGAGAACGCCGCTTGACGGAAAGGGTGCAGGCGTTGAGGGCTTGTCGCGTATGAGCGACAGAGATGTAATCGAACGCGCGGAGAAGGGCAAAGACGGAGATACGTTCAAAGCCTTGTACAACGGGCAGGACATCAAGAACGACCACAGCCGTTCCGATATGAGCCTTATGAACAAGCTCGCCTTTTACTGCAACGGCGATAAAGAACAGATGTTGCGTATCTTTGCGACGAGCGGACTGTACCGCCCCGAAAAGTCGGACAACTACTATGAGTGTACCGTCATCAAGGCAATACGCGACACGCAGACGAGGTATCAGCCCAAGACGAGCGCACCGAGTGCGAAGAAACCCGTGAGCGGTAGCGGTAACAATTCGGGCAAGGGCGGCAAATAAAGGAGGAAAAAATGAAGCACAAGAACAAAGACACTCCCGAAATCGTTGTGCCGAAAGGCTATGACCTTTTAGACCTTATCGACACGGACGACAAGGGTTATGAGTTCGGCGAGCCTATTATGACAGAGGAGGTAAAGTTAAGATTTGAGCGAGAAAACGGAGAAGAATAACGCTTACGACAAACTGACTCCGCAGAGAAAAGCACTTGTCGATATGGTACTCAAAAACCTTGAGAACGGCAAAGGCATTTGGGAACAGGGTTGGGCGGACACGGGTGTACCCGTGTCCGCCGCCACCGGGAAGCGGTTTAGCGGCCTAAAAAAACTGTTGTTTTGGGTTTTAGCAAACGCCCGCGGCG
>JAIDOO010000112.1 GCA_029063275.1 Clostridia bacterium | reverse complement strand
TAGTGGTCTCGTGGGCTCGGAGTTGTTTATAAGAGACAGTAATCCCAGTTGCCAAGGAAATTAAGAGTTACGTAAGGCTCTTCAACCGTACTTGTACTGCCGTCGGCGTAAACAAGCGACCATTTGGTTAAATCAAGTCCAACGCTGTCAGTGTAGTTAATTGCAAGAATAACTGCAAATCTGTTCCACGCGGTTACTTCAAAGTTTGTATTGAACTCTTCCATAAGTGCGAAGCAGTTATTTACATATGCCGTATAACCGTCTGCCATAGTTGCACTGCTACCAACGATACCGGAGGAGTTTTTAAGCGCCGATTCAATAAGCGCATTGTTGAAGTAAATTTTTCCTACGTTTACGCAGTTAGTAATCGACAATGCCGAATACGCTTCCTTCTGATAACCGAGTATACCGCCGGCATAGGTCTTGTTACCCGTTACGGTTATAACGCCGGTGAACACTGCGTACGAAATTTCAAGATAATAGGTTGCTTCTGCAGAAACGCCTTCGTAGGTTCCGAAGATACCTCCGACTTCATAGTCTGCCTGCAATTCCGAATTTACCCAGCAGTTTTTGATTATCATTTCGGTTACCGATCCAGCAGCACTATTCTGAGAGAAACCGATAAGTCCGCCGACTCTGAATAAGCCTTTGATAACGTAGTCTTTGGTATTGTTAACGGATACTTGCTCTACGTAAACGTAACCCGAAGATACCTGACCGATTAAGCTACCGACTCTTGCCGCGGTAGAATTAATTTTAATATCCGTTATCTGAATGTTATAGAAGTAACCTCCGGTACATTCGGTAACGATACCGGTTTTTGTATCTGTTGCGGAAATGCTGATATTATCAAACTTAACGTTCATAATAGTACCGCCGTCGACTTTATAGAAGATACCGGTATTCTGCTTGGATACGCTACTTACGGTAATGTTGGAAATCGTATGTCCCATACCGTTGAACAGACCTCTGAATGCGGTACCACCCATTACCCAGGTTGTGCTACTGAAATCCAGATCTTTGGTGAGACGATAGATTGTAGTGTTAGGAGTTTCACCGCTAATCGTAGAACCTCCTGCAATAGCCATAAAGTCTTTCTCAGTCGATATATCGATAACGTTTATCTGCATACTGTAGACTTCGGTTATTTTAGAGCCGTCCATACTTGTTACTACATAATAGATATAGTAACCGTCGCTATTTGCATTTTCAAAATCACAGCTTATGCTTTCACCTCTGAATTCATACGAAGTAACTTGTTCAGCATACTGAGATTCCGGCGACGTAAGATCTTCAGCGGTAATACCTGATATTTCGGTTGCCGAAGACATTGCGTACAAGATACCCGTTGCATTAGTCATCGTACCCGAAATAGTGTAACCATTGAGGTTTACTACGACTTCCGACGTCTTGAAATCTACGTCGGCATCAGTACTTGCAACGTAAATTGTATACGACATTTTTGCCGTCTTGGTAGTATCGTTAACCAAAGTAATCGTAGAAGTAATCGTATAAACGCCTGCCGTATTTATATTGAATGATGGCATAGGCATATTCGTGTTACTTGACGAGTTGGGCTTCCAAGTAATTGCCGTCTTTAAAGTATAAAGGTCGGTAGACAATAATTTATGGTTGTAGTCTATTCCGTTTTCAACGACAATTGTAGGTAAAGTAAAGTCTGATCCCTTATCCACGATAAGCACACCGCCGCTAGACACCAACTTGCCTTCAGCAGTACTTGCCAAAATTGTACCTATTGTAGGGGTACCCTGTTTAACGTTAAGAGTAAATATTTTTGTATCGGTAACGTTGCCGCACTTGATAGTTGCAGTAAGAGTTACCTCGGTATCCACATCAAGAGGACGGTAAACAATTGCCCTTATATAAGAAGCAGTAGAGAATGAAACGTCTTCATTGCTGTCGTCGACTTCAAGTAACGTGGGATCGGAAGATTCCCAAGTAATGGTTACGTCATTCATCTTTGTGGGAAGGTCGAAATCCTGATACAGCGCATCGGGGTCGCACGTAAGCGTAAGAGTTTCTTTTGCTCTTGCCACTATCGCCGCTTCTTCGCTATCAGCTTCCTGATCGACTATGTCGCGGGCAAAGAAGTGAGGATATTCATCAAATGAGCCGAGATTAAGCTCGGATCCTATTTTGTTGTCTTCCCCAAGCAATATCGAATAATCTTTTATTGCCAGAATGTTGCCCATGTTTACCGAGCCGTCTGCATTACGGAAAAGTTTGTGCGCTCTGTTGGGGTTAAGAGTACCGTCTGCCGCACGATTCGCGTACAAATCTCTTGTACCTGTGATATTGAAAGTATAAGCGCCGTTATCCTTTGTGAACGGAATTGTCGAGAAAACGTTTAACGAACTCAGTTGTTCGATGCTCTCACCCTTATCACCATCGGTTTTGGTAGAAGCGTCAAGATCACCGTCAACCTTGTAATCTATAAACATACTGTCTATAACCGAACCGCGGTATGCGTCTGACTCAAGGGACTTCGCCAACGCGTCCTTAACCGAGAGTACGTGGCTTACATTGTTGTAACTGTACGTCTGACGCGCGAGGTCGATATTTGCGTGTGTATCGCTATTTGCGGTATCGATAATATAACCGAAGTTAGGGCTCGAAGGATTGTTATCTATTGCCGCGCTGTTATTGTAACTGGTGCAGTAATTAACAGAAAGCACGCCCGGATTTGAGTTATCGGTAATTCCGTGCATTCTGTTGTTAAACGAAAGGCAGTTGTACATTAATACGTCGCCGTCCATTACAGAACCGCCGAGCTTAAAGCCGTTACCGTCTCCGTCGCGGGTAAGATATGAATTGGTATTAGCCTCGTTGAAGATATCTCTCCATTCGGGAAATCTTGCGTTATTTTCTGCCTGAGTATATTCAAGGTAGCCGTTTTCATAAGCTACGCAGTTGTACATAATAACCGTACCGATGTTACCAGATTCGGTTTTAGCATACAAGTCCCAACCGTCGTCGGAGTTGCGGTATGCGATACAGCCGTCAAATACGTTGCCGTAACCTACAGTAAGCTTAGCGGCAAAACCGTCGGCGTTTTCACCGTAGGTTTCATTGTCGTAGTTATTGTGCGCAGTGCAGTTTTTGATGAGGTTGTAGCTGGGCCACTGATCTATTGAATTATACTCGGAAAAAGATCTGCCAAGCTGTAATCCCGTATCTCTGTTGTTGTAAAACTCACAGTCTTCAACGGTATTATAACTACCGCCGATGTACATACCGTTATCACCGGCACCGCAAATATCTATGCCTTTCCAATAGATGTAGTTACCGTATATTTCAACGCCGCGGTTTGTGCTTGCAAACAGCTGAGCGCTGAAATCGAGAACGCACTCTTTTGTGGGGTCGGAACACATTATCGAAATATAATTGTTATATTCACCGCTCGCTTTAAGCATAATTCTTTCAGAAGTGTTAAGCGTAGCAATTTTGTAAACACCGGGCTCAACTAGTACGGTGTCTCCGGCTTTAAGAATTGTTTCAGAGTTCAGTAAGCTGACGATATCATACGGACTCTTTTTCGTGCCGCTGTTTCCGGATTTTCCGCTGGTCGAAACGTAATAAGTAGTCCCGTTGCCCAGTCCCTTAGGTTCGGTCGGAGTCTTTTTACAGCCGACAAATGAAGCAAGGCAACCAAGCGACATAACAACAGATGCAACTATTGCAACCAGTGTAAATATCCTTTTGGTTTTGATTTTTTTCATTTTACCCTCCATGGTTATTTTCATCATTTAAGGACTAAATTATTTTTTGCATAAAGTAAAAAACCAATTTAACCCTTACAGACATATTAATTTTATCACTATATTTTTTTTATGTCAAGGCAATAATGTAAAAATTTAACCTAAAATGTTTAAATATTTCAACCGTAAAATAATTAAAAGCCCCACCGCTTCGGTGGGGCATAAATCCATAAACAAAAACAAAATCCGCCTGTGCCGTGATATGAAAAAGTATTAACCCGCATCTCGCAGGTGGGTGCGGCGAAGTGAAAACTCGGACTTTCCGAAAAACAGACCTTGCCTATTTCCACGAACGGCTCGCTCCCTAAATTTCATTGTGGATTACGAATTTTCCATACCACGAACACCGCAGACCGTTTTCAATCTTTATTATACATTATATAGAATAAAAAGGCAAGGGACAAATTATTCCAATATGCAAAAAAATTTTTGCGCCGTTACTTTTTACTTGATTTTTATATGTAAAAGCCGTAAAATTATAAAAAAATATTAAGAGGATTAATATGCAGGAAATTACGGGTGTAATAACTTTGGACACCACTCCCTATTCAGAGTACAAAAACAACCTCGGCAAGGTTGTTTCAACAAAAGGAACTATCCATAATATAAGATTAATGTCGGACTTTGCGTTTATAATACTCCGAACCGCGCGCGACCTTATCCAGTGCGTTTACTCGCCCGAATTTTCCCCGTTCCGTCTTAACGACGAAATCCAGGAGCAGGCAAGCGCTAAAATCACGGGAAAAGTCGTACAAAGCGAAACGCGCGACGGCAGTGAAAGATACGAACTGCAAATTCACAATATAGAAATACTGTCCTCCCCTGCGGCTATTCCTCCCGTGGTAATTTCAAAAAAGCAGATAAACTGCGACCTGTCGGTCAATCTCGATAACCGCCCCGTTACGTTGCGCAATCCCAAAGAGCGGGCAATCTTCAAAATACAGGAAGGCATACAGCGCGGTTTCAGGGAATATCTGCAAAGCCAGAACTTTACCGAAATCCACTCCCCTAAAATCAATTTTGCAGGCGCTGAGGGCGGCACCAACGTGTTTAAGCTCGATTACTTCGGAAAAACCGTTTATCTTGCGCAAAGCCCCCAGCTTTACAAGCAGGCGCTTGTACCCGTATATGAAAGAGTTTTCGAGATTGCGCCCGTATTCCGCGCGGAACATCACGACACTTCTAGGCATTTGAACGAATATATTTCAATGGACTTCGAAATGGGTTTTATCGACTCGTTCTACGATATTATGAATATGGAAACGGGTGCCCTGAAATATATAATGAATTTGTTGAAAACAGAATACGCGTCCGAAGTAGATTTGTTGAAGGTTGAAATTCCCGAAATAACTTCTATCCCCTGCATCCGTTTCAAAGACGCGAAAGAACTTTGTGTTAAAAAGCTGAAAAACATAACGGATATGAAAGACTTCGAACCCGACGAAGAATCGTTCCTGGGCAAATGGGCTAAACAGCAGTATAACTCGGATTTCCTATTCGTAACCCACTACCTCTCAAAAAAGCGTCCTTTCTATACAATGGACGACCCCGAGGACCCCGAAGTTACACTTTCGTTCGACCTTTTGTTCAGGGGAATAGAAATCACCTCGGGCGGGCAGAGAATTCACGATTATAACGAGCAAGTCGCAAAAATGAAAAAGTTGGGTATGAATCCCGACGAATTTGAAACCTATCTTATGCTTCATAAGTACGGCGCGCCTCCCCACGGCGGTTTGGGTTTGGGACTTGAAAGGCTGACAATGCATCTCCTCGGCTTCAAAAACGTGAGATACGCCACAATGTTCCCCAGGGATATAAACAGAGTTTCACCGTAAGTCAATCTTCGGCGAGCATAAACGACTTAAAACGCTCTTGAACAAATGGTTCAAGAGCGTTTTGCATCTGATTCGGTTCATTGTGTACTCAGGTGTTTTTATAGGGTAATTTATTCGCATTTCCACACTCTTTTCGTCCTGATTTGCTCATTTAGAACGCCAAAACAAAACCTAAAATTATTTTGTCGCTGGAATTTCTTCCAAAATGCCATAGGTGTTTTTGTAGGGTACGATATTGATTGTTTTCTTTTGCTGTAAGAATTTAGCTTCCCTTTTTGTAAACCAAGCATAAGACCATTTTTCTTGTGTTTCGCCTTTTTTGTCAGTATACCTTACTTTAATGTAATTAACTATAAAGCTACTAACTTTTATAACTTCGCCTTCTTTTGGCAATTTACCGCTTCTGTCGATTTTATAGTCTAAAAATATAGGATAAAACGCAAATTTTACAGATATGAACATAATCAGCGGAAAAAGGCAAGTAAATATAATCGCACAAGTAAGATACTCTCTGTAATGAAAACCGTTGGCGCGAATTTCAGATTTAGAAGCATCTACCACAAAACTGCTGTTAGGGTCAACCGTTACGGTAAATTTTTTGCCCAAATATTGCAAAACCAATTCTTCTGTCCTGAAATATCCGGATACACCGCTATATCTCCTATTGTTATAATAACACTCCCACATATAATACCACCCCGAACCGGTGTCAACAGAACCGTCGTTAGGGCTGTCCGAATAATCATAATCATAGTTAATGACGGTTGCTTCTACTTCAACTCCGTTTTCTAACAGGTATTCATACCTGAACTCGTTGGCGTAAAATAACCAAGATACTATAGCGGCTACGATTACGGAAATAGTAAGTATAAGAGCGGCAGGAATAAGCCAAACTCTATCTTTTTTTATTCCGATAGGTTTTAATTTCATTATTACTCCTTATTTTGGCGCCGACATTTCTTCCAAAATGCCGCAGCCTTATCAGTTCTTTAAACTAACCATAATGCTTTTTACACCAATCTTTCTTCTCACAGTTAGGACATTTTAATTTAGCATATTCAGAACCACTGCCATCGAAATCTAAAAAACCCAAAATGCCGTTTGTGAAAAAAACTTTATATGGATTAGCCTTAAACTTGTGTCCGCATTTAGGACATTCATACATTGTACCGTGATAACATAACGGAATCTCAATTACGCTCATAGCAACTGCAACGGAAAAATAAATCGCAAACCCAATCCAATCTTGCGAAACGCCGTACATCACGCTTAACCCAAAACATATTCCGATTA
>JAIDOO010000111.1 GCA_029063275.1 Clostridia bacterium | reverse complement strand
CCACCGACTTTTTCAAATAGCAAGCAAAATTTATATTAATTCAAAAAAATGTATATTTAAACATTTGGTGTTAATTTGTATCATTTGACGCCGCATAAAAAAAGTTGTGCAAAATTTCGCCTTATGATATAATAAAAAAACTATGAGCGATAAAAAAGTTTTGAGTTTTATAGCGGTGATAATCGCCGCAATGACGGCGTTGCTGTGCGCGGTTTTGATTCCTATGAGCTGTACCGCGCCGACGCCGAACGTCCGCAATGAAAGCATTGCTAAAATCAACAATCCGGACCAGGGCTTTTACCGTCCCATTCTCGTCAGAGTAAAGGAGGACGGAGTAAGCTACAATCAGAATATAGTAACGGACGGCACCCGGCTTTACCACCTGCGCATAGATATAAGCGCGTTTTCGTCGGCGGTGAACGGCTCTGCGGATAAAGAACTTACCGCGTCCGCGCTTGACGGGTTGGAGGGCGTTTTGCAGTATCTTCGCTCGCGCGGAAAAAATGCGGTCGTGCGTTTTGCTTACGACCCCAACTACGGCGGCGCGTCCAACAAAGAACCCTCTTTGGATATGATGCTCCGCCATATCGGGCAGGTTAGTCAGATACTGAATAAATATCCCGCAACGATAACGGCGGTGGAGGTGGGGCTTTTGGGACCCTGGGGCGAAATGCATACAAGCGCTCTGGCAACCCTTGAAAATAAGGTCGCGCTCGCAAGCGAATACCTAAATAATACGGACGAACTTGCAATTTTGGTAAGAACGCCCAACGTTATTTACAGCTATCTGGGTATTACCGTAAACGATATAGAAGGTTACGTTATTCCCGAAAGCTCGCCAGCGTACAGACTGGGAATGTATAACGACGGCTATCTGGGTTCGGGGAACGACCTCGGCACCTACACAAGCAGAGAGCGCGAGGTTGGGTTTATGAGCGTGCAGAACGGGCATCTTCCCTACGGCGGCGAGGTGGTTATGCCAGACAGCGGTTTGCACGATATAGACAAGTGCCTGCCCGAAATGTTTGCAATGGGGCTGAGCTATCTCAACGTGGAATGGAATAACAACGTTATCGAAAAGTGGCAAAATACCTACTACTCGCGCAGTTGCGGCAACGACGGGATATATTACGGAAGCACGGCTTTCGACTACATTCAAAACCATATGGGTTACAGGCTCGTTTTAACCGACAGCGCCGTTAAATACGTGGACGGCGAAGTAAGCGTAAGTCTTAAAATAGATAACGTAGGCTTCGGCAATCTGACCAAATCCAAATACGTCAGGCTTATTTTCGAGAACGGGGAAGGAGAAGTTACAGAGGTTGACGCGGGAACTTACTTCGGCGGGAATATCGAAGTTAAAACTGCCTGCGCCCTTTCGGGTGAATACAACGTGTATGTTTGTCTTTACGGCGAAGAGTACGAGGGTAAACCCAACTACGCCGTTCAATTTGCCAACAACGACGTATGGAACGAGGATTATAAGGCGAATTTTATCGGCAGTATAAAAATAAATTAGCCGTTGCTATTGCGCTTGGCTGATTTTTGTGATATAATGTATTGCAAGGCGCGTTGCGCCTTGTTTAAAAGAAATACCTCGGCGGTGGAAAAATGGGAAAGGCGTTATTTCATAAATTAAAAGAATCGTTGCTGTCGGTTTTGCCGGTGGCGGCGATTGTTCTTATAATTTCGTTTACGCCGCTCGTTGACCTCTCGGTTAAAGAAACGGTTGCCTTCGCCGTGTGCGCGGTGTTGCTTATTATAGGCATAGGACTTTTCAATCTCGGCGCAGACCTTGCAATGACCCCTATGGGCGAGCACGTCGGCGCGGGTCTTACAAAGTCCAAAAAAGTAGCGATTCTGCTTGTGGTGTGCTTTGTAATGGGCGTTCTGATTACCGTAGCCGAGCCCGACTTGACGGTGCTTGCAAACCAGGTAAGCGACATTATCAATAATACCGTATTGATAGTAACTGTAGGCGTGGGCGTGGGAATTTTTCTCGTGCTTGCCGTTTTGAAGATAATTTTCAAAAAAAGCCTGTCGATGCTTTTAATGTTTTTCTATATGGTGCTGTTCGCGCTCAGCGCGTTGCTTATTCAAAGCGGTCATACCGATTTTCTTTCCCTTTCATTCGATTCGGGCGGAGTTACGACGGGACCCATAACCGTTCCTTTTATAATGGCGCTCGGCGTAGGTATCGCTACTACGATAGGCGGCAGAAATGCAAAGGAAAACAGCTTCGGTCTTATTGCGCTCTGCTCGATAGGTCCAATACTTGCGGTCGTGGTGCTTGCAATGTTTTCCAAGGGTGAAATGTCCTCAGACGCGCTTGCGGCGCTAGGTACATACGATACGGTATCTGAAAGCCTCGACTCGATCGGGCACATAATTTTAAACACAGTCAAAAACGTAGCTATCGCGCTTGGGCTTGTAGTAATATTTTTCTTCATACTTCAATTCACCGTATTAAAGCTTCCCAGGCAAAAGCTGTTGCAGATAGGAATAGGCATACTTTACACGTTTTTCGGGTTGGTGATTTTTCTCGTCGCGGTAGAGGTGGGCTTTATGCCGATAGGCTTTAAGCTCGGTCAATGCATAGCGGAATTCCATCCCGCAGTGCTTGCGGCGTTCGGCTTCGTTCTCGGACTCGTGGTAGTCCTTGCCGAACCCGCCGTTCACGTCTTGAATAAACAGGTAGAAGAAATCACCGACGGCGGAGTAAAAAAGATTGAAATGCTGATTGCCCTTTCGCTTGCGGTAGGCGTGTCCATATGTCTTTCAATTATCAGAATGATATACGGCTTTTCGATATTGTTCTACCTTATACCCGGTTATCTTATCTCGCTTGGGCTGTCGTTTTTCGTGCCCAAGATATATACGGCTATCGCGTTCGACTCGGGCGGCGTTGCCAGCGGTCCTCTGACTTCGAGCTTTATTTTGCCGCTGGTCGTGGGCGCGTGCATTGCGTTGAATTCGGGCTCCGTGGATTATATTTTGACCGACGCTTTCGGCGTGGTCGCTATGGTCGCAATGACGCCTTTGATTACAATTCAGGCTCTGGGCTTTAAAGCGGTTATGTCCTCTAAGGTGCGCCAGAAGATTATCACCCGCCGCATACTCTCCGCCGACGACGAGCAGATTATTTATTTTAAATAGGAGGGGAATATGGCAGAGAAAAAAATAGCGAAAGCGGTAAAGGGTACCGCAAAAAAAATCAAGACCGACGTAAGCAAAAAACGCGCCGCCGTCAAAAAGCAGATTGCCGAAAAAAGAGCGGCAACGCCAAACACGGTAACGTCAAACAGACTCAAACTTATGATTACGGTCGTAAGCAGAAGCAAAGCCGAATACTTTATCGATTTAATTCAGTCATTTAACGTAAATATGCAGATGGTCGTGCTT
>JAIDOO010000110.1 GCA_029063275.1 Clostridia bacterium | reverse complement strand
GTTTTAAGTCTATCCTTGGAAACGTAGTTAATACAGTCGTCCACCGCCACGG
The DNA here is from genome assembly GCA_029063275.1 of Clostridia bacterium. Taxonomy (GTDB): domain Bacteria; phylum Bacillota; class Clostridia; order Christensenellales; family Borkfalkiaceae; genus Coproplasma. Next base: position 1,568 of record JAIDOO010000110.1, on the reverse strand, counting down.
CAAAATCCGCTTTGAAATTCAATTTTAGTTTGGTAATATCGCCAAGTAAAAATTCAGCGCGCACACCTTCTTTCAAAGAAAGTTCCTGAGCCTTGTCCAGCATCTGCGGTGAAATATCCACCCCGACCGCAGAATAGCCGGCTTTTATCAGCGCGCGCGTAAAATAGCCGTTGCCGCACCCTATATCAGCTCCGCGCGGTCCTGCGCCCAGTTTTTTAAGCCGCTCAATTAAATACTGCGACCATTGTTCATAGCCGCAGTCTTCGTTCAGATATTCAAACCATCTGCCGAGTGCAGAGTAAGAATTTGCCATTTTTATTCCTATTTTTTAAGAAGGTTGTCAGCCGACAGCTTCTTCTTTTTGCCCTTTTTGCCTTCGCTCTTCAAAGCCTTTTCGCGCTCGGCGAAAAGCTTGTTATATTCCGCATAAACGGGGTCGGACATATGTTCTTTTTCGTATGCGAGCACGTCGCTCTTCAATTTTTCGCGCTCGGATGAAACCTTGCCTATCGACTCGCGCGTGAACGAGCCCGAAATAGCCGTAAGCGCGGTATCGTCTGAAATAGGCTTAATGGGCTTGCCGATAAGCTCGCTCTTTCCTGCGGCAAGAAGCTCCATTGCCGTGTGCTTGTCCTCTTCCTGCTTTTGCGCCGCAAGCTCCTTAGGCGACAGTTTTGCCTGCGCTTCTTCCTGCGCCGCTTTTATATTGGGAGTAACGTACAAATCGAGCACCCACTGCGTAAAGCTCAGCCAGACGAGGAGCATAAATGAAAAGCCCAGGAAAATGAATACGATATAAGAAATTATTTTTACGATATCAACTGCCGAGCCTATGATAAACAGCCATACGGGAAGCATTGCAAACGCGGCGAAAAATACCGTTTGAAGAGGGCTTCCGATAAGCAGAACAAAAGCGTTTTTGAATACTTGCGCAATTTTGACCCTGTAGCTTACGCCAACGACAAAGACCCAGGCGCAGTAAATTCCGACAAGCACCGTTCCTATGATTGCAAACGAATATGCCGTAAGCGGACCGTGGCGCGACTCGCCGATAGCTATAACGTAATCTTTCCAATCGCCTAAAAGCATAGTTCCCACAAGGAAAACCATAAATATCGTAATCGGAAGAACGGTGTTGAAATAGCATACCTTTACGCCGTGGAAAAAGCTTTTAATCGAAAATTTTCCGTGCGTGTTCAAAAGCTTTTTGATAGTATACGCACCGCCAGAAAGACCGATAGACGCTATAAAGCCCGCAACTACTAAAAGCGAGTAAAACAGCAGGTCGGCTGTCAGATGTATATTTTCCGCAAGACCCTGAACGTCGGGATAATAGGGATAGCCTAAACCCGTGTTGGCGTTAAAGGGATAAATCGCGCCGAGGTTTGCAACGTACATTGCGCGGAAAACCATTATCGCAATGCCGGGCGCGAAGGTTATAAGTATGATAATATTGATGAGAACGAGCTTGCCGAAATTCGATTTAAAAACGTCCCAGGTTTCGCCCCACCTTCCGCGGGTCGCCGCCTGTCTTGAATAATCGTCGGCTATTTCGTTGCCTTCAAGGT
>JAIDOO010000011.1 GCA_029063275.1 Clostridia bacterium | reverse complement strand
CCACTCGAAATGACAGTGGGAGGGGAGCCGCAAAGCCTAAGGCTTGTTTGATTAGAGAACAGGTAAATCAAGAGAAAAAGTAATAAAGATACGCCGCAAAGCCTAAGGCTTGTTTGATTGGAGAACAGGTAAATCAAGAGAAAAAGTAATAAAGATACGTCGCAAAGCCTAAGGCTTGTTTGATTGGAGAACGGGTAAATCAAGAGAAAAAGTAATAAAGATACGCCGCAAAGCCTAAGGCTTTTAGACGGAATGTTTATTTGAAAAGTTAAGTATTTGTTCCTTGTTGCCGAAAACCATTATCAAATCGCCCTCTTCGAACGTGTATGTGGGAGCGGGTGAGGGCACGATGTTTTTACCCTTTTTGATAAGCAAAATATTCAGTCCGAATTTTGCGCGCGGGTTGGTTTCAATCAGGTTTTTGCCGTGCCATTTTTTGGGGACGGCGATTTCGAAAATAGCGTGCTGTGAATCTACTTCGATATAATCGTAAACGTTGCCGCTGTTCAGCTTTACCGCAAGTTTTTCGGCAATATCCTTGTTGGGGTATATTACCTCGTCCGCGCCGACGCGGAACAGGAACTTCCTCTGGATTTCGGTGTTGGCAAGGGATACTACGTATTTCGCGCCCAAGTCCTTTAAGATAGACGTAATTTCCAAAGAGGACTGAAAATCGTCGCCTATGGTTACAACGCAAACGTTAAAGGACGGAATATCCATCGCTTGCAGGTTGTCCGCGTTCATGCAGTTTGCAATAATCGCGTTGGTATATTTGGGCGCGAGCGAGTTTACAACGTCCTCGTCCTTGTCTACTATCATAACCTCGTTGCCCATACTCAAAAGCTTTTCGCCGAGGGTCTGACCGAATCTTCCCATACCTATAAGTAAAACAGATTTCATTTTTTTATCTCCGTAAAGCGCCGCCGCGCTTTTATTTTTAACCTATTAAAATATTTTCAACCGGACGTCTGATTTCAGCCGTGGTTTTCTTTTCGCCGAGAGCGAGGGCAAAGGTGAGAACGCCCACCCTGCCGGCAAGCATCAGTATTATCAGAATAAGCTTCGACAGCCAGCAGAAGCTTGCTATATCGCAGGTGCCCAGCCCCGCCGTGCTTAGCGCGGAAACGCTTAAAAACAGAGCGTCGTCAAAGTGCGCGACTTCGTGCGGTTCTACTCCGCAGATAATCAAGGTGGAAATTATAACCGTCATAAGGCAGGCGGTGAGTATAGCCAGCGCGCGCAAAAGCAACGAGTATTCGATGCGGCGCTTTCCTATATTTATATCCCGCCGTCCCCGGAACACTCCTATCATACCCATAGTGATTACGGCAAAGGTTCCCACTTTAAGTCCGCCCGCCGTAGAGCCCGAGCTTCCGCCGATAAACATTAACAGTATTGTCAGAAGAAACCCGCTGTCCGACAACGAGCTTACAGCCGTGGTGGAAAATCCCGCCGTACGCGCGGTGGTCGAATTGAAGAATGACGCCAACAGCTTTTCGCCGAAGTTAAATCCTGCGTAGGAGGGGTTGTTCCTTTCAAACAACAGGTATAATAGGGTGCCTCCGATAAGAAGCACGGCGTTGACTATCAAGATAACTTTGGTATTCAGCGAAGCTTTTTTGAGGTTGAATTTTATGTCCATAACCTCGCCCCAGACGCAAAAGCCCAGACCGCCCAAAATGATAAGACAGCAGATTGTCAGGGATACGAGGGGGTCGGTCGCGTAGTTCGTCAGCGAAACGGAAACTACGCTTCCGTCAACCAATTCCGTACCCATTAAATCGAAACCTGCGTTGCAGAACGCGGAAACCGAGTGCCATATCGAATAGTAAATGCCTTTCAGCGCGCCGAACTGCGGGATAAACCTTATACATAAAAGAAGCGCGCCGACCGCCTCGATAATAAGCGAGCCCGCCACAATACGGATAACAAGTTTTTTGACGCCCGTCAGAACGGTGCTGCCGCCGCCCGCGTCCATCATCATAACACGCCGCTCGTGCAGACCCATACCGTGTCTGAACATTACGAAAATGACCGAAACCACTGTCATAAAGCCCAGACCGCCGAGCTGTATCAAAAACAGCATTACCAGCTGTCCGAACAGCGTCCAGTGTGTGGCTGTGTCGTAAGGCGCAAGTCCCGTAATGAACGTGGCGGACGCGGCTGTGAAAAGCGCGTCGATATAAGAAGTGGACTCGCCCGCCCTGGTCGCAAAGGGCAGTATCAAAAGCACGCTGCCCAGAAACATAGTTATCAGATAACCGAGGGCGAGTATCCGCCATATTGAAAGTTTGAATTTGCGTTTTTTCTTCATAGTTTTCAGGGCGCGCTTTAAAAATTGAAGGGGAGGGGAGGCGCACCCTGACCCTAATTATAAGTATTTGCAAAATAAAAGTCAATTTTTTATCACCGTAACCTTTTCAAGCCCGCTTTGCATAATATGTATAGGCGTATTATCCCGATTTATTACGGTACGCCCGGAGCGGAGTATTCGGTTTTTGCCTTTTTAACGCATATGGGCGTAAAGGCATATGCGTTTTGCGCACATATGTATTTGCAGACAGTCGGCGTTTTTTTGCCGCGCACATTCATATGTGTTTAAACGCACCGATAAAAAGTGCCGATGGAGGTGTTTTATAGGTAAATATTTCGGAACGGACGGCTTTCGCGGCGAGGCGGGCGTAACCATTACCGCCGAGCACGCATATAAAGTCGGAAGAATCCTGGGTCATATGTACGGAGGCAAGGGCACAAGATGCCGCGCGGTCATAGGTAAAGACACGCGGCTGTCTTCCTATATGCTTGAATACTCGCTTGCGGCGGGGCTCACCGCGTCGGGCGCGGACGCGTATATTCTGCACGTTACCACCACCCCTTCGGTATCCTACATAACCCGTTGCGACGGGTTTGACTGCGGAATAATGATTTCCGCAAGCCACAATCCATATTTCGATAACGGCATAAAAATTATGAACTCCGCAGGTGAAAAGCTCGAAGAGAGCGCGGTTTTGAAAATAGAGGAATATATCGACGGAAAGCTCGGTGAAATTCCCTTTGCCTCGGGCGGGGCAATCGGGCGGACTGTCGACTACGTTTCGGGGCGCAACCGCTATATCGGGCATCTCATATCCCTATCGACCTGTTCTTATAAAGGTTTGCGCGTAGGTCTTGACGCGGCGAACGGAAGCGCGTGGCAGATTGCGCGCAGTGTTTTCGACGCGCTCGGCGCCAAAACTTACGTCGTGGGAGTTTCGCCAAACGGTACAAACGTGAACGACGGCGTGGGCTCCACTCATATCGAAAGACTTGTCGAGCTTGTAAAAAACAATTCGCTGGATATAGGCTTTGCCTTTGACGGCGACGCCGACAGATGTATCTGCGTAGACGGACGCGGCGAAGTTGTTACGGGCGACGAAATTCTTTATATCTGCGCCGACTATCTCAAAAAGCGGGGCGAGCTTTCGGGCAATAAAATAGTCTGCACGGTTTTAAGCAACGGCGGACTTATAAAAAGTTTGCATTCGCGTGGGATAGATTGCGCGGTCTGCGACGTGGGCGACAAAAACGTGTGCGACGAGATGACAAAAACGGGCGCGGTGCTCGGCGGGGAACGTAGCGGACACGTCGTTTTTTCGAAATACGAGTCGACGGGCGACGGACTGGTTACCGCCATTATGATTATGGAAGCGGTTATCGAGCAGAAAAAAAATCTTTTACAGCTTTTAAAGGACTACAAATCCTTTCCCCAGGCAAGCGTAAATATTGCGGTCAAAGATAAGGCAACCGCCGCGGCGGCTCTTGCGGACGAGGTAAAACGTATTTCGGAAAATCTTGGCGTGCGCCTTGTGGTCCGCCCCTCGGGTACGGAAGAGGTCGTAAGAATTATGGCGGAGGGTGAAAATTACGAAAACTGTCTTGCCGCCTGCGACAAGCTTAAAAAAATCGTCGGCGGATTAAAATAATTTCAAATCGGAGTGAATTATGTGCGGAATTGTCGGCTGTGCCCTGCGGCGCAGGGCTTCGGATATTATTTACGGCGGATTAAAACAACTTGAATACAGGGGCTACGACTCGGCGGGTATAGCCACCTTATCAAAGGGTCAGTTATCAATAGTAAAGCGGCAGGGCAAAGTGAGAATGCTTGAAAGCTGTGTGGACGATTTAAGCGGAAACGTCGGCATAGGGCACACGCGCTGGGCTACCCACGGCAAGCCCTCGGACGTAAACGCCCACCCCCACTCGGCAGGTAAGTTTGCCATAGTACATAACGGAATTATAGAAAACTTTACCGAATTAAAGCAGAAATATTTTCCCGATGTTCAGTTTTTATCGGATACCGACAGCGAAATTATCGTACGCCTTTTGGATAAATTTTACGAGGGCGGGCTTTTGCCCGCGCTGAAAAAAGTCGCCTCGCTTTTGTCGGGTTCGTATGCAATAGTGGTCATATGCACCGATTATGACGGCATTGCCGCAGTCAAGTATAAAAGTCCCGTTATCGTCGGACGCGGCGCGGACGGAAATTTTGCGGCGAGCGACGCCCCCGCCCTTGCGGGGCTGTGCAGGGAAATAAGCGTTTTGGAGGACGGCGATTTTGCGCTTATCGATTGCGCGGGTATCAGCGTATTCGATAACGACTTAAACCCGGTAGAAAGAAAAATCCGTCCCAACCTTGCAACTCCCGCAAATTTAGAGCTTGCCGGCTGTCCCCACTATATGCTGAAAGAAATACGCGAGTCGCCGCGTGCAATATCCAACACTTGCGCAGTTTTTCATACGGCGGAGGGAGAGCTCAAAAAAATCTGCGGCGGCGTAAACCGCGTAATCTTAACGGGTTGCGGAACGGCTTACAACAGCGGACTGGTAGCAAAAAGATATATCGAGCAGTTCGCCCGTATCCCCTGCGAGGCTGAAATCGCGGGCGAGTTCCGCTATAAAAATCCCGTCATAGACGAAAATACGCTCGTCGTTGCGATAAGCCAGAGCGGCGAAACCGCCGACACCGTCGAGGCGGCGCGTCTTGCAAAAAATTCAAAAGCGCGCGTAGTCGCAGTAACCAACGCGCCTTACTCACAGCTTACAGGTATTGCCGACGTGGTTATCCCGGTTGCCGCAGGACCCGAAATCTGTGTGGCGGCAACAAAATCCTACGCGGGGCAGATTGCCGCGCTCTATCTTTTGTCGGGCGTTTTGTCCGGTCGGGACTTGACCGAAAGCTTACTGCAAATTCCCGCGCTCTGCGCACAGACGGTTGAAAATACGGACATATCGGCAGTTGCGGATATGTGCGCACGTTCAAGCGGCGTATATTTTCTCGGGCGGGATATCGATTTTGCGGTGGCGCTCGAAGGAAGCTTAAAGCTCAAAGAAGTATCGTATATCCCAAGCGAGGGCTATCCTGCGGGCGAGCTGAAGCACGGAACCCTTGCGCTGATTGACGAAAACGCGGCGGCGGTTGTCGTTATAACCGGCGAAAGGCTTGCGGGCAAAAGCAAAAACGCAGTGGAGCAGGTGCTTTCGCGCAAGGGCAAGGTTGCGGTGATAACCTGCCTTGACGGAATTGCGAACGAGCTGAAAGACAGGGCAACGATAGTAAAAATTCCCGACTGCGGCGAATTCCTTTCACCGCTTATTTCCTCGGTAGCGCTCCAGCTTATCGCGTATAAGGTCGCTGTTACGTTAAACCGCGACCCCGACAAGCCCAGGAACCTTGCAAAGTCGGTTACCGTGGAATGAGCACCGTTAAAGGCGATAACGCTTGACAAACGGGCTTTACGATATATATAATAGAGCTATGCAAAATATTTTGGTTACGGGCGGCGCCGGTTATATCGGCAGTCATACCGTGTTGGAACTTTTAAACGCAGGCTATTCCGTTACGGTAATCGACAACCTTTCAAACTCTTCTGAGGAGAGTCTGAAAAGGGTAGAAAAGCTGACGGATAAAAAGGTGAAATTTTACGAGGGGGACATTCGCGACAAAGCCCTGCTCGATAAAATTTTTTCGGAAAACAAAACGGAAGGCGTTATCCATTTCGCGGGGCTGAAAGCCGTCGGCGAAAGCTGTCGGATACCGTTGGATTATTACGAAAATAACGTTTACGGCACGCTTGTGCTTTTGGACAGTATGAAGAGGGCGGGCGTAAAAAAGATAATCTTTTCTTCGTCGGCTACGGTTTACGGCGTTCCCGAGCGCTTGCCGCTGACCGAGGACTGCCGTCTTTCGGTAACAAACCCCTACGGCGCAACCAAGCTTATGATTGAGCACATTTTGCAGGATTTGCAGGCGGCGGACGGCGACTGGAACATTATGCTTTTGAGATATTTCAACCCCGTCGGCGCACACGAAAGCGGTTTAATCGGCGAGGACCCCAAGGGCATACCCAACAACCTTATGCCCTTTATCGCGCAGGTTGCAAGCGGTATAAGGGAAAAGCTCAGGGTTTTCGGAAACGATTATCCCACGCGCGACGGCACGGGCGTCAGGGATTATATCCACGTTGTAGACCTTGCAAAGGGGCACGTTGCCGCTCTTGCAGGCTATAAGTGCGAGGGTGTGCATATTTGCAACTTAGGCACGGGCACGGGTTACAGCGTGCTTGAAATGGTGCACGCGTTCGAGCGTGCCTGCGGCAAAAAAATCCCCTACGAAATTGTTGAAAGGCGTTCGGGCGACGTTGCGGAGTGCTACGCTTCGGCTGAAAAGGCTAAAAAAGATTTGGGCTGGTCGGCAAAACTCGGCATTGACGAAATGTGCACCGATACCTGGCGCTGGCAGAAAAACAACCC
>JAIDOO010000109.1 GCA_029063275.1 Clostridia bacterium | reverse complement strand
GAATAGGTCTGTTTACTTTAATAATGCTCTTTTTCTGCACAGCAATACTATGCTGTGCTTTTATTGCGCCCAAAACGCAAAAAATAAGCGCAAACGCGGCGAGCGGTTTGCCGATTGCAAAATCTGAGTTGGACGCATTGTCGCAATCGGCAGGGTACGCTAACTTCGGCGCATTGAGTAATGAACTTGGTAAGGGTACTACAATTAATGCAAGCAAATTGGGAACCTATGTTGTTACTTTTGGCAGTTATGAGTGGTGGCCCGTACTGGCAAAATCAAGCGGTAACGATATAATTCTGACATTATGGCTAAAAACCTCCGTTGGCGACTACTCATATTCTGATGGTTCAAGTTCGTCATCTTCGGCATCAGTCAACCCTAACAATAACAATTACACATACAGTTGGATACGAGCTGCAATAAACGCGGGACAGACCGCAGAAGGATATTATTATGGTAAATACAGCGGAACTACGCAGCCTACGAAATACGATAATAGCGTAAAATCTCCTTCGGCGAACTGCGCTCCTACGGCGTTTACTGCTTTCGCGGATTTTGTGTCAGGCGGACAATACGCAGATTACATAGTTGCGGGATCTGATGGGGATAACGTATGGCTACCTTTATTAGATGAAGCTAAGTCCGGCGGAAGCTGGGGTTGCACCGCTACTCAATGTAATGGCGTAGTCTTTTGGACGAGAACTCCTAACCCGTCTTATCGTAATTGTACTTACACAGTGGACACGTCAGGGGAATCCGTTAGTAGTGGTGTGCATGCTTCTCACGGCGTTCGCCCTGCGATCAATGTAAAGATTTCTAATGTTACGGTTTCTGCGCCTACCGCAGATCAAACGCCCAAAATTTATACCGGCAATACATTCAGCTTTCCTATGACCTATGATCCGTCATATGTGGATATAACTTCGGTTACAGGCAAAGATTTCAACGATAAAACGATTTCCGTAAGTACTGCGGATATAGTGGACGGCGTGTTGAAGGCAAGCCTTGCGGGAACGTATACTGTTACGTTTAATCTCAACCAAACCGCAACAGACAACGGAATGCAGTGGAGCGACGAAAAGGGCGGCACGGATAAAAGAGAAATTACATTTACAATCAACCGTCAAGCAATAGCGGTACCGACCATACAAAACACGCCAAGCACGTATAAAGCAGACGAATACGAATTTGGCTTGAGCGGATATGATTCTACGCTGATGAGCGTGGCAAGTTATATTCCGAATAACGGCAGCACGATAACGTGGGATACAACGAACGAAAAAATCAAGGCAACGGACGCAGATACTTACACAGTTAAGTTTCATTTGGACAATGCGAACTACATTTGGACGACGGATGGTGGCGAGTCGGCAAGCGACCAGAGCAAGACAATAACAATAAACAAAAAGGAGATAACGATAAACACGACCCCTGCGACCAATCTCAGTTGGGGTTTGCAGGATAGCGCAACTTTAACAGTTAACGCTTCGGCGAGCGGTATAGACGATCCGGACTTCGAGTTGGAGATTTACTATATCAAAGGCACGGATACGACAAACCATATAACGACGGGAATAACGGGCACAACGCTCGATATATCTCAAGTGGCGACATCGGGCGAATACAAACTTTGCGTAGCGCTCAAAGCGTCGTATGCAGGAAATAAGAATTACAGTATTGCAAACAACGTAAAAGAAATACCGTTTACAATCGGCTCGGGCGCGATAGATTTCAGCGTTATCAGATGGCAGTATCAGTCGAGCGGCGAAGCAACATTGAACGACTTATACGACGACGGCGGAAATCAAGCAGTTATCAGATATAAGCAGAGTACCGCGGACGGCAGTGCGATAAAATACACGATTTCAGCGTATATCCCCGAGGGGAATTATCTCAGCATAGCGAGCGGTTACAGTACGGGAAATTATATAGACGGACTGTATACATACTCGGGATCAACGATATACAAGGACGGTTGTAGCGCGGTAGGGAAGTACTATACGCGAATAGTTCTTAACACGGATAAGAACCACGTTTTCGACAATGACCACAAACTGAACGACGATGGTACGTTGGGTTGGTACGAAATCGAGTGGGAGATAAGCAAAGGACAGATAGACAGCGAGTATCTGAATAATCTGGCAAAGCATCTACAATACAAAGTCGGCGCTACGGGCAGTTGGCAGAGCTACGACCCTGAAAACCCGCCCGAATACAGCAACGGCAGTTCGATAACAGTACGGATAGATTCCAACAGTTACCGCTATACGGGTCTGACGGGTGCGGAAATAACGTTCGGCGCGGACGGCAAGACAATAGGAACGTATTCGGCAAACGTAAGTTTCAGCTATGATTCCGCGAACTACGAAAACCCGGGCGTGGGTACGTTCACCTGGGAGATAGCGAAGCAGTCTATAAAAGTGGAGTGGACGACTGACGACTGGACGGCGGAAAACGGGGACGAGTTTCAGATAAGAGTACTGGATATAACCGAAACATTAATGCAGTATGTCGAGTATGAGTATTATCTTGCCAACAGCGATCTGACGATGGACGGAACGCTAATCGGCGTAGGCGATGCGGGACTTCAGGCATTGATAGACAATCACGGCGCAAGTTTAAACAGCGCGCTGTCGATATATGTAAAAGTGGTATTAAAGAACCCTGACGGCAACTACAGACTTGTAGACAAGACGGGCAATCCTTACGAGTGTGCGTTATTATATAAACTCGGCTCAAACAACACGATAGTTTATGTAAGGCTTTCGGAGAAGACCGCTGAGTACGGCAGCGGTACGCTCAACACGGGGATACTGAGCCTTATCGTTAGTGAGGACGACAGCGAGTTGGACCGCGACAGATTCGTGGAAAGAATATACGTTGTGGACTCGGATAACAAAGAGTACGACTGGGACAGTTTCGACTTTGCAACCGCGTCTAAAGGGACGTATACAATCAAGATAAAGCTCAACGAAGACGGCGAAAACGACTATGTGCTTTCCTGGTCCGACGGTCATACTTTTGAGATATTGCCCAAGGCTATAGCGGTGCCTACATTAAGCGATATAGTATTTAAGAACGATTTTGTAGACTTGAGAGACTACCTAGGCGGCAGTTGGACGGAGTATCAGAGCATAATCAAGTTCGGCGGAACGTATGACGGCGTGAAGAACGTCGGCACATATTCTGTAACCCTGACATTGACAGACGAGAATTACTGCTGGGACTACGGCACAAGCGCGAGCCCCGTAAAAGCGACAGTAAAATACAGTCTTACGGACGGCAATGTGGCTTGGACGGGCGACGAAACTGTAGCAAGCTATGATTGGAAGATAACGCCGTACGTGTTGAAGGCGTCTAGTTGGAATCTTAGCGGCAAGGAGGGCGCGGTATACAATATTCC
>JAIDOO010000108.1 GCA_029063275.1 Clostridia bacterium | reverse complement strand
GAGTAAAAACATTTAACCTGTTCTATTATATGCCGTCCGCGTCGGAAAGGTTTCCTTTTCTTTTAAATATCGCGTTTTTAACCGACATAAAGGGTTTTTTAACCGCGCCTACCATTTTCCCGAAAGCGTTAAAACACTTCTTGATAAAGCGGAAAAGCTTTCGTAAAGGCTTGGGAAGCACTATACTGCGCGCGGGACTTTCCTTATGCTTGCGCGAGTAAATGCGCAAAAACAGTTTGTACAATTCTCCGACCGGTATTATCGAGAGGGAAAGCGCCAAAACTATCAACCAGTGCTTCCAGTTCAGGGCGCACAGCCCGAACGCGCTTGCAAGGGGGCTTATCGCAAGAATTACGTTTACGAGTATACCCGCCGCTACGGTTATAAGCAGTATCTTGTTTGTGAATATTCCGCACTTGAACAGCGATTGCCGTTCCGAACGGATATTGAACGCCTGGAAAAGCTCGAGGAAAGAAATAGTAAGGAAGGTCATTGCAGTTGCAACCTCGTTTCCGCAGAGCTTCAACGCAACCGCGTAAACGCCGATAGTTACCGCCGTCATAAACAGACCGTAAAAGGCGATTGACGCGACCGAGGTCTTTGAAAACAGACTCTTTTCCGCTTTTACGGGTGCCCGCTTCATAATATCCGCGTCCTCTTTTTCCATTCCGAGAGCTAAAACGGGGAAGCTGTCGGTGATGAGGTTGAGCCATAAAAGCTGGGTTGACAACATAAAGTCGTTTCTGAAAAACACCAGAGAGGCAATCAGGATTGCAAGCACTTCGGCAAGGTTGGTTGACAGGAAGAACTGAATGGTCTTTCTGATATTCGCTGAAATTCTTCTGCCCTCGCGCACGGCGGCGACTATGGTGGTGAAGTTGTCGTCCGCGATAACCATATCCGAAACGTTTTTGGTTACGTCCGTGCCCGACCTGCCCATGGCTATGCCTATGTCCGCCGTCTTTAACGCGGGCGCGTCGTTTATTCCGTCGCCCGTCATTGCGGTAACCTGTCCCCTCTTCTGCAAAACCTTTACAATCATATTTTTATGCTTGGGCGAAACTCTTGCAAACACGCGGCAACGGGCTATCGCTTCGTTTCTCTCGCGGGGATTCATATTGTCCAGCTCCTCGCCCGAAACGACCTCGCTCATATCGCTTGCAATACCTAACTTTTTGGCTATCGAAAAGGCTGTTCGCACGTGGTCGCCCGTAATCATCACGGTGGCAACTCCCGCCGCTTTGCATTCGGCTACGGCTTCCTTTACGCCCTCTTTAAGTCCGTCGGTCATACCGCACAGACCGATAAACACCAGGTCCTCTTCCTTTGCCTTTCCGCCGTACTCGCGGTAAGCAAAGCCAAGAACGCGAAGAGCCTCGTCCGACATACCGTCGTTTTCGGCAAGAATACTGCGCCTGTCCCCGTCGGTCAGCGCGCGCGTTCCGCTTTCGGTCAGAATACGCGTGCACTTGTTTATAAGAATATCGGGCGCGCCCTTGGTAAAGCTAAGTTTTTCGCCGCCGAACGCCGCCGCAACGGTCATCATTTTGCGCTCGGAGCTGAAAGGGATTTCGGCAAGCTTTTCGCATTTTTCCGTGTATCCGCATCCGTCCGCGTACTCTTTAAGCGCAATCTCGGTAGGGTCGCCGAGGTAATTCCCCTTTTCGCCCTTAACGCCCGAACACGCCGTCATACACTGCAATATCCGTCTTTTTACGCCCGTATTCTCCGCTATGGCAAGGTCTGTGAAACTGCCCCTCACGGTTACCACGCGCATTTTGTTCTGAGTCAAGGTTCCTGTCTTGTCCGAGCAAATCACCGAACAGCCGCCAAGCGTTTCAACCGATTTCAACTTGCGGATAACGACCTTTTTCCTGCTCATCTTCTGCACGCCCATCGCCATAATTATGGTTACTACTGCGGGCAGACCTTCGGGAATGGCGGCAACCGCAATCGCAACCGAAGTCATAAAGTTTTTCAAAAGCCCGTCGTTTCTTACGCACAGACCCAAAATAAAAATCACGGCGGTTACAGCAAGCACCAGTCCCGATATGATTTTACCCAGCTTGTTCAGGGTCTTTTCAAGGGGCGTGCCTGCGGCTTTTGTGTTTTGCAGCATCTTTGCAATCTTGCCCATTTCGGTATCCATACCGACGGCGGTAACTACGGCGGTAGCGTTTCCGCGCACGACGTAGGTTGAGTTGAACAGACTGTTCTTCATTGCGCCTAGCGCAACCTTGCCCTCTTTAATGGGAGCGGCGTCCTTTTCAACCCCGACGCTTTCGCCGGTAAGCGCGGACTCGTCGCACTTTAAGTTGTTGCACTCGATAATGCGGCAGTCGGCGGGAATAACGTCGCCCTCTTCCAAAAGAACTATATCGCCCACGGTAAGCGCATTGCTGTCAAGCGTCGTTTCAACGCCGCCGCGCCGTACCTTTACCTTACAGGCGGAAAGCTTTTTCAGCTTTTCTATCGCCTTATCGGCGCGGAACTGCTGTACGGTACCCACAACCGAGTTAAGTAAAATTATAGCCAAGATTATGAACGTATCGGTTAAATCGTTTGTGTCCTTGGAAATAAACGCAATAACAGCGGAAACTGCGGCGGCGGCGATTAAAAGAATGGTCATTACGTCCTTAAACTGCGATAAAAACAGTTTTATAATGCCCGTCTTTTTGCCCTTTTCCAAAGCGTTTTCACCATAGGTTTTCAAGCGCTTTGCCGCCTCTTCCGCAGATAACCCCTCGCGGCTTGTCCCAAGCGATTTTAAAGTTTGTCCAACGTCCGTAAAACAGAAATTTTGCATATTTCATATTATTCGGCTTGTCCGTGAATTATTACAAAAAAATCGGCTTGTTTTAAGCCGATTGAATTTACTGTTTATTTTTCTTGTAGTTGATTATCTCGCCGACCGCGCCGATAACCGCGCACACCAACCCGCCCGACACAACTATAATCCACAGAGGGTGCCAAAGATTTGTTAAAGCGGATACGGTCAAAAATACCGCTACGCAAGTAAGCATTACAAGTCCGCAAAGCCCGCCGGTATACGGATTTTCACCGCGGGCAAGTTTTTTTGCGCGTTTTGCGGGACTGCACATATCGAATATTATTCCCGCAATTCCGCAAAGCAACGCACTTACGGGCACTATAAACCAATAGGGCGTCCAAAGATTTGCAAAAACGCCTATCAGCAGATACGCAATAAAGCCCAGAAAAAATACCGTAGCGCAGACCGCTCCGCAGATTTTGTCGCCGAGGGTCTTTTCGCAGTCGTGCTTGCCCCGAGTGAAAAGGTG
>JAIDOO010000107.1 GCA_029063275.1 Clostridia bacterium | reverse complement strand
GTGGCGACGTAAGCGGAGAAATCAATAGTGGCGCGATAAATAGCGGTTATTCCGAAGTAAGCGGGGACGTAACCACGTCAGACGCTGACGCAAGCGGTAACGTGACCGTCACCTACTCTAAAGTTTTGACGTCAAGCATTCCGGTAGTTAGATGCTCATTTACCACTACTACTACCTTCCCTGCAAGCGGTTCGATAAGTTGTATGATTTCCACCGCGCAAATGAAAATGCAAGGAGATAACAACTTCGTTAGCCGTGTGGTAGTACGTTTTGTAGAAGGAGATATTACGTACGACTTGACTAGCGTCAATTTTACAAGGTAGTGATTTTATAAAAAAATCAATATAATTGTTGCAATATCCTTAAATTTGATATATAATCTTATCGTCAAGATATTGCAACGTTATCTGGGTGTGGCGCAGTTTGGTAGCGCGCTAGACTGGGGGTCTAGAGGCCGCAAGTTCAAGTCTTGTCACTCAGACCAGACGGCAAGTGAAGCCGTTTATGCAAAACAAAGAAAGAGAGAAAACCTCTCTTTCTTTTTGTTTTCCGTTATGGGCTTACTTGCTTATGTCTTATTAATCAAGATAGAAGGATAATACGCCCTTGCTTTTCTTATTATCTTTTGATATAATTAAACCACGAAAACAGTAATTTAGCGGAGGAAATATACAATGGATAAAACACAAATCTTTCAATTTATGTCGGAACAGAAAACGGCGTTTATTGCCTCTGTCAGCGAGCAAGGTTATCCCGTAATAAGGGCTATGCTTGCCCCTCGTAAAATAGACGGGAACGAGATTTATTTCTCTACAAACACCTCGTCAAATAAAATTAAACAGTATTTGGCAAATAATAAAGCGTGTATCTATTTTTATAAGCGCGGGAAATTTAAGTATCAAGGCGTTTCAATCATAGGCGAAATGCAAGTTTGTACGGACCAAGCAACCAAAGACGAAATTTGGCGTTTTGGCGACAAACTGTTTTATAAGCAAGGCGTAACAGACCCCGATTATTGCGTGCTGAAATTTAAAGGCAAAACAGCCGAATACTATTGTGATTTTAAGATTGAAACGATAGAACTATAAATTTCAATTTGGCGTTCCAAAGTACGGAATAAAATATTAAAAGAGCAGGGCACCGCAAAACGAAAGGCTCACTTGCGTGAGCCTTTCTAATACTGTGCGTGATGAACAAAAAGGATTTTTTCAAGGCATACCAGAAGTCGGGACTCGAACCCCTTGCCCATAGCCGAAGTTGGGACTTGAACTTGACATTAAATTGAGCTGATTGATGTTTAGTATTAATTCATTAGCTTTTATTGATGTGGGCAATAATCGGTTCAACTATGTTCCATTGAATTCTGTCAATAAAATGTTCAAATGAGTTTCTATCAATAAGTTTTTGTAT
>JAIDOO010000106.1 GCA_029063275.1 Clostridia bacterium | reverse complement strand
AATATATATAATATTATAATAAGTTTCGGAGGAAATTAAATGGCACTCGTTTCAGTAAAAGAAATGTGCGAAAAAGCAAGCAAAGGCAAATATGCGGTTGGTCAATTCAACATAAACAACCTGGAATGGACGAAATCGATTTTGCAAACCGCTCAGGAGCTTAACTCTCCCGTCATTCTCGGCGTATCGGAAGGCGCTGGCAAATACATGACGGGATTTAAAACGGTTGCTTCTATGGTCAAAGCAATGATTGAAGAACTCAAAATAACCGTTCCCGTTGCGCTTCATCTTGACCACGGTACTTACGAAGGCTGCTATAAATGTATCGAAGCAGGCTTCTCTTCCATTATGTTTGACGGCTCGCACTTTGCAATCGACGAAAATATCGCCAAAACTAAAGAGCTTGTCGAAGTCTGCGCTAAGAAAGGTTTAAGCCTTGAAGCCGAAGTCGGCTCTATCGGCGGCGAAGAAGACGGCGTTGTAGGACTAGGCGAATGTGCCGACCCCGACGAATGTAAAAAAATAGCGGATTTGGGAATTACTATTCTTGCCGCAGGTATAGGCAATATTCACGGCAAATACCCCGCTAACTGGCCCGGACTCAGATTTGACGTACTTGAAAAAATCAAGCAAAAGGTCGGCAATATGCCCCTTGTCCTTCACGGCGGCACAGGCATACCTACCGAGATGATTAAAAAGGCGATTTCGCTCGGCGTTGCGAAAATCAACGTAAATACCGAGTGTCAGCTTGCTTTTCAGGAAGCAACGAGAAAGTATATCGAAGAAGGCAAAGATTTGCAGGGCAAAGGCTTTGACCCCAGAAAATTACTTGCTCCCGGTTGCGAAGCAATAAAGAAGGTTGTCAAAGAAAAAATGGAAATCTTCGGTAGCATCGGCAAAGCTTAAAAAAATTAAATACCTCCGCCATTGCGCGGAGGTTTATTTTTTATTTTCTTACACATACTTAATCCGTATGAAAAGAAAATTTTTATTTGTTACCGTTATTTTTGCATTACTTCTTACAGTACTACCTGCCTGCGACGCACAGAAAGCGGGCTCGCTTAAAGCGATGACCCGCCCTTACATTGCCCAGTACGAATGTATTAGCGCAACCTTGGGAAGCGAAAATCTGCTTGACAAATTCGACTATATAGAAGTAAATCTTGCCGACAAGAAGGAACTTGAAGTAATTTATAAGTTGAAAGGCGGCGAAAGGAAAATCGTAACTACCACTTATGAATTTGACACCGAAACCCGCGAGCTTTCCGCAGATATAGGAATTTTCGGTTACAGATTTAAGCAGTGCGCCAAAATCGAAAACGGCAAATTTACGGTAACCAAAGCCATCGGCTTAAAACAACTTATTATGAATTTTCAGCTTAAATAAAAATGTGCGCTTTAATTAAGCGCACATTTTTTAATCCGGATGATAATTGCCAGTAATTTCTTCTATTCCCTCG
>JAIDOO010000105.1 GCA_029063275.1 Clostridia bacterium | reverse complement strand
TTTTCGGGCGGGACGTCGCGTCCAAGGTCGGTTACGGCAAAGCCGTAATTTTACAAAAGGGTCTTTACGATATTTTTGCCTATATCGTGAACGTCGCCCTTTACCGTCGCCAAAACTATTTTAAGCTTTTTCGGCTTAGCCTCGCCTTTAAAGGAGGTTTTTATCACCTCGAACGCCGCCGAAGCCGCCTCCGCGCTCATCAAAAGCTGTGGAAGATATACCTTTTTGTTTTCAAAGTCCGCGCCCGTTTCATCCAGTGCGGGAATGATATATCCGTCTATTACTTCCAAAGGCGCCAACCTTTCCAAAAGCCTTTTCGCCTTTTCAGCCGCCTCGCTCTTTAAGCCCTTAATTATACAGTACTTTAAATCGCCGTCCTTTGCCGTATCGCTCTTTTGTTCGGTTTTATGAAATTCAACAGCTTGAAAGCCCGACGCGTAATCTATGTACGAAAGGCAGTTTTTATCCCTGCCGCACAGAGCCATATAGCATTTGTAAGCCTTAGTCATTTCCTCTGAAAAGGGGTTCATAATCGCGGCGGAAAGCCCGGCTTGTAAAGCCATTGAAAAGAAAGCGGAATTAATAAAATCCCTTTGCGGCAGTCCGAACGAAATATTCGATACCCCTAGCGAGGTGTTTGCGCCAAGTACCCTCTTTATGTATTCCAAAGACCTCAGGCAGGCAACCGCCGCGCCGCCGTCCGCGCTTACGGACATTGCAAGGGTGTCGAAAATTATGTCCTTTTTGTCTATGCCGTACTCTTTGGCTGTTTCCAAAATACGCTTGGCGATTTTAATTCTGCCGTCCGCGTCCGCAGGTATTCCGTCCTCGTCCAAGGTCAGAGCGATAACCGTGCCGCCGTACTTTTTAACGAGCGGAAACACCGCGCGCATACATTCCTTTTTACCGTTGACCGAGTTTACAAGGGGCTTGCCGTTATAAATGCGCATCGCGCTTTCCATTGCAACGGGGTCGGAGGTGTCTATCTGCAAAGGCAGGTCGGTTACCGCCTGGATTTCAGAGATTACGCGGGTTAAAACAGCGGCTTCGTCGATTTCGGGCAAGCCCACGTTTACGTCCAGCGCGTGAACCCCGCGCTCGGACTGCGTTACCGCCTCGTTTAAAATATAGCCTATATCGCCCTCGGAAATCGCCTGCTTCAAACGCTTTTTACCCGTGGGATTTATGCGCTCGCCGATCAGCACGGGTTCTCCGCCGAAGTAAACGGGGTGCGTGTACGACGAAACGACTGTAAGTTTTTTATCGGTAACGGGCGAAGGCACTATCCGTCTGACGCCAGCCGAAAGTCTTGAAATATATTCGGGCGAGGTTCCGCAACAGCCGCCTACGCATCTTGCGCCTAATTTTACAAGGTGAATTAAGTCGTCGCAAAATTCTTTTGCGGAAAGGTCGTAAACGGTTTCGCCGTCTATAAGCTGCGGAAGCCCCGCATTCGGTTTAACAATAACGGGCGTGGACGAGCATTTTAAAAGCCGTTCAACTACTCCTCTCATCTGTTTGGGCGCAAGCGAGCAGTTTACGCCGAGAGCCGAAACACCCAAGCCTTCGAACAAAGCCACTGCGGCTTCGGGCGAAGCGCCCGTCATAGTCTTGCCGTCCTCGCCGAAAACACAGCTTACGAAAACGGGCAGATTTCCGCACTCTTTCACTGCGATTACCGCCGCCTTCGCTTCATATATATCGTTCATCGTTTCGATGAACACAAGGTCAACGCCCTGAGCCGCGCGCACAACCTGCTTATAGCACTCTACCGCCTGCTCGAAATCGAGCTCGCCCAAAGGCTTTAAAAGCTTGCCCGTAGGACCCAGGTCAAGAGCTACGTACTTTTCCGCCCTACCGTAAACGGACTGTCTTGCAAGCGACACGGCAGTGCGCACAATCTCTCCCGTTCTGTCGCCGAATTTGAAAGGATTTGCACCGAAGGTATTAGTTAAAATCACGTCCGCGCCCGCGTCGAGATAGCTTTTATGAACGCCTCTCACGGCTTCGGGATTTGTTAAGTTCCATTCCTCGGGCTGGGTGCCGACGGGAAGTCCCGCGCTTTGAAGCCGGGTGCCCATTGCCCCGTCAAATACGAGTATAGAGTTTTTCAGTTTTTCAGTAATAGTCATTTTATACCTACGATAGCCGTTACCGATTTGGTCGGCGTCATAAAGCAGTTTTCCGAAAGGGTTATCCCCAAATTTTTAGTAACGTTGAGCGCGGTAAAAATATCTCTTTGAAGCTCTATCGGCAAATCGCCGTAACCGCAGGAAAAGCGGGGCTTCGTTTCGCCGAACTCTTCGGTGATTTTTTTATTTACGTCGTCGCACCAGCACTCTGCCGCCGCCGCGCCCATAGCCTGCAAAACCGCCGCGCGCGCAGGTGAAAGCTTTTCATACTTGATTATCAGTCTGTCGACCTCCGCGCCTACGGTTGCCGCAAACAGCGCGATTTTTTTACAGCCTTCGAGATTTTTGTAAAGCGCCTTGCTTGCCGTCCTCGCAAAGCCTAAATCGAGCACGCCTTCCTCGCGTGAAATTTCATACGCCGCATAGCACGCCGCAGGGCGCAATGCGGGCAAAATCAGCTTTTCGCACTCGTCGATAACTCCGCTTATAACGCTGTCCTCTTTGACCCCGTAATAGCCGAGATAGCGCAAAGTTTCCTTTCTGTCAAGCCGTCCCGCGCCGCTGAAAAAATTAATCATAGTATTTCCGAAAGGTTTGTCCTTATCGCCTGAGCGACGTCGGGTTTGTTCATAGAATAAACGTGCACTGCGTTAATGCCGTTGGCATACAAATCTATAATCTGCTCGGTGGCGTATGCTATGCCCGCCTGCTTCATTGCCGCGGGATTTTCGCCGAACTTGTCCACTATACGCCTGAATCTCACCGGCAGACAGCTCCCCGACATATCTATTATTCTCTTTACCTGCGACTGCGCGGTTACGGGCATTATCGCTGGAATTATCGGAATATTTATTCCGCAGGACTGCGCCTTGCACAAAAAGCTGTAGTAAATATCGTTATCGAAAAACATCTGCGTGGTCAAAAAATCACAGCCTGCGTCCGCCTTTATTTTGAGGTGCTTTATATCGGAATACAGCGTTTCGCTTTCGGGATGTCCCTCAGGGTAGCACGCTCCTCCTATGCAAAAACCGCCGAAGCTTTTTATATCTTCAACTAACTGGCTTGCGTATTTGTAATCCAAATTACCCTTAAAGCCCCGCGGGATATCGCCGCGCAGAGCCAAAATATTTTCAATGCCGAGCGCTTTCAACTCGGAAAGTTTATCTTTAACGTCCGCCTTTCCGTGGCATATGCAGGAAAGATGGGCAAGAGGCGTTATCCCCATATTTTTAATTTCACGCGCAACGGCTACGGTATAATCGCTCGTACCGCCGCCCGCGCCGTAGGTTACGCTTATAAAATCGGGTAAGGTTTCGGCGATGCCGCCGACAGCCTGCAACACGCTTTCGTAATTGAGTTTTGTCTTGGGGGGAAACACCTCGAAGGACAAACCAAGCTTTTTGCTTTTGAGAATTTCGGTAATTTTCATAATATCTGTATTCTATCATAAAAGCCGAGGCTTTTCAACTGTTTTTAATATTCGCCGCATAGTTTAAGGGGGCGCGGATAAAATCCGCGCCCCCTTTTGAATTTTTGTTGTTTATTTATGCGCCTTCGCTTATATCGCCTGCCTCATAAACAATGTCTGAGAATGTTGCAACAATACCGCGTGTTGCGAACAAGCAGAGGTAAACATTATCGGTATCGATACCAGTGAATGTGTAATCAGTATAAGTGGTCTTATAGGTTGTCGAGCCTTTAACTACCGTACAGGTTACAGTGCGGTTTACCTTTTCCATAGTAATAGTGAAAGTATCGCCCTGTGCGTAAGATCCACTGTTTTTAGAATCTCCGGAAGCCGAGCCGTCTAACCTACTGAAATTATATAAGCAAGTATCGTATTTACCTAAACCGCCAGCTGTAACCGAATTACCATTTACTGTTGTACTATAAGTATCTATATACATTTCATCGCGCAACATTATACCAAATGCAGACTGATTATTAGTCATTTTTTCAGACGTAACAATGTCCAAAGTTACGGTCGCGGATATTTTGAAGTTCTGATTTACATCAAGTTGCATAAATGCGCTTGCAATACCGTCTGTGCCACTTGCTATTTTGCCCAAAATAGAACTTGTGGTCTGATTTCCAACAGTAAACGAATCTATAGAATTCTGTTTTATTGTGAAGTAGTTCGCCGTTAAGTTATTTTTACCGCCGACATCACCAAAAGCAGAAGCATACCAATCCGTATCTTTGACCGTCGTCCAAATTGTAGAGCGGTTGGTGTTTGAAAGGGTAGGCGCTTCGTAGTCGGGCTCAACGTAATTAGAATTAATACTTGCCGCATATTCGGTGTCATGGTCGGGCTTTGTTAAATCCGTGCGGATATTCGCCGCAAGGGAATTATCCGACTGCAAAATTGAAGTCGCAAAGTGGTATGCGTTCATTTTCGCACCATAACGGTTTGTATGAGTTGTATCTTCACCCGTTCTAACTCCGTTTTTCGTTGCCGTCCAGCAATGATAATCAAGTGCCGCCGCATAGCCAAGCGCCGTATAATCCGCTTTTGTCAGTGCGGTAAGATCAACAACAGTCGTGCCTGTAGCTGTTCCCAAATCGCGGATTGCCTGCGCATAATCACCGCCTGCGTAGCTACCGCTCGCTGTTGTAATATGTCCGCTCGAACCTGTGTAGTTGTTGCTTGAATTTGCTCTTACAATGGGCGTGCAGAGAATTGGCGTTGCGCCTTTATCTTTCGCCATTTTAACATAGTTTGTATACAGGCAATTCTGAAACGATCCTGCCGTATCCTTGTCGCCGTTAGGGTTGGTGTATTTATCTGCTTCGGTCTTTTCGTCGTTGTGCCCGAAGCCAATAACAAGATAGTCGCCAGTAGAAATGCTGTTTTTAAGTGTTGTATAGTTGCTTTCTGTAAGGAAACTTAAAGAGCTTCTGCCGGACATTGCAAGATTTACTATCTGGCTTTGATTGCAGTTTATAAAGTTATGAAGCTGAGTACCGTAGCCGTAACGGGGAAGATAATAATTATCGTTGAACGAACATACCGTTGAATCGCCTACCACATAAATTTTTCCCGTTAAAACCGTTGAGGTATCGCCCGCAGGGACGGTGTATTCAACAACATTTGACTTGTCGCTGTCGGTATAATTTTCGTCGGAAGTGGTTGCGACAACCGTGTACTCGTAAGTGCCGGGGTTAGTCTGCGCAATGGTGTAACTGCACGATTCCTGTGCCTCCGAAACGACGGTGGAGCCCTCGTAAACGTCGTAAGCTTCAGCCTGCTCTACTGCGCTCCAAGTTATTACGTTGCCCGAAATCGAAACAACGGGCGCATCGAGCTTTTCGGCTTTGCCGCCGCCGGGATTACAGCCTGCGGCAACTCCTACGGTTGTAGCCATAGCCGCCGCTAAAACTAATGAAACCAGTTTTTTATTCTTCATTTTTCTCTCCTTATTAATATAGCAAAGCGCTTAGCCTTACCGTGTTAAATTGTATCATTATTTGTTTGTTTTGTCAATAATTTAAATAAAAAAGCCGTCCGCGCAAACGTTCGGTTAAATCTAGAAAATTTATAGAATTTCCGCTTGATTTTTCGCTTGCATATCAGCTTAATTAAAAGTCCGCACGCGGCATTTTGCCGCGTGCGGATTGCATTAATCTTCCAAATTGAATTTATCTAAAAAAAAGTATTCCCCGCCCTTTTTATAGCCGACAAGCGTGTCTAACTGTACGTTGTGTATGCTTTTGAAAACACTGCTGTCAACGTCGGGGTTGATTTCTCTGAAATTTTTAATCAGTTTTTTTACTTCCTGCCGGGCGGAATAGCCCTGCATTCCCTCTGCAAGTCCTGCGGTTTTTTTACAGGCGCAGGCGATAAATTTAAGTCCGTTGTAGTTTTGCCAGTGAACGATATCGTCCTCCAAAATGCAGTACATAGGACGTATAAGCTGAACGCCGTCAAAGTTTTTGCTTTTGAGCTTTGGCACCATTCCCTGAATTTGTCCGCCGTAGAGCATACTCATTAAAGTAGTTTCGATAACGTCGCTCTTGTGATGTCCCAAAGCGATTTTGTTACAGCCCAGCTCTTTTGCACGGGCGTACAAAAATCCGCGCCGCATTCTCGCGCACAGATAACAGGGCGAATTTCCGCCTATCTCGTCCGTAACCTCGAAAATATCCGAGTTGTAAGTAATTAAAGGAATATCCAAAAGGCGTGCATTTTCGGCAATGCGCTCGGCGTTTTCTTCATTATAGCCGGGGTTCATACAAATAAACTTTGCCGAAAATGGAATTTCGCTGTGGCGCATAAGCTCCTGCACAAGCTTGGCTAAAAGAAAGCTGTCCTTCCCGCCCGAAACGCACACGGCGATACAGTCGCCCTCTTCGATAAGCGAATATTTGCGCACCGCTTCCAGAAAGCGCGACCATATCGGCTTCCTGAATTTGGTAATTACAGACCTCTCGATTTTTTGAAGAGGGGTCAATTCCTTAGGCATCTCAGTCCTCTTCCGTAAAATGCTCGTCTTCTTCGTCGTGCGGGTCGGGGAAATCGGCTTTGTCGTAGGCAATGCCGTTTTTGTCGTAATAGTCCTTAATCGCGGCTCTTATCGCCTCTTCCGCCAGCACCGAGCAGTGCATTTTGTGCGCGGGCAGACCGTCCAACGCTTCTGCAACCGCCTTGTTGGTGAGCTCCAACGCCTCGGAAATCGGCTTGCCCTTTATAAGCTCCGTCGCCATAGACGACGATGCTATCGCGCTTCCGCATCCGAACGTGTTGAACTTTACGTCCACGATAATATCGTTTTCGATTTTAAGATAAATTTTCATTATGTCGCCGCACTTGGCGTTTCCGACCTCGCCCACGCCGTCGGCGTCCTCAATTTTTCCGACGTTGCGCGGATTTGTGAAGTGGTCCATAACCTTTTCACTGTATAATGCCATAATAAACTCCTTTTTTATTTCACGATTTTATATTAAGTGTTGTTTTTTACCTGTTTCCAAATCTTCCCAAACTGGGGACATATTTCTTAAATATGCGACTACTTCAGGTACGGCTTTTAAAATTGCCTTTACGTCGTCTTCGGTGTTGTATTCAGAAAGACTGAGTCTGAGAGAGCCGTGCGCAACCTCGTGCGGCAGTCCCAAAGACAACAGAACGTGCGAGGGGTCCAAAGAGCCCGATGTGCAAGCCGAACCGCTGGACGCGCAAATCCCGCGCGCGTCAAGGTGAAGCAAAAGCCCCTCGCCCTCTATTCCCTCGAAGCTTATATTGACGTTGTTGGGCAGTCTGTTCTTCCTGTCGCCGTTGAGTTTGGAATGGGGAACCTTCAAAAGTCCGTCGATAAGCGCATCTCTTAGCTTTATTTGCTTTTCAGCGTTTGCGGACATATTTTCGCATGCGTCGTTCAACGCCTGCGCCATTGCCGCAATGCCGCCGAGATTTTCGGTGCCCGCCCTGCGTCCGCGTTCCTGCGCGCCGCCTTCGATAAATGTGTTTAAGGGTATTCCCCTCTTGCAGTACAGTACGCCCACGCCCTTGGGTCCGTGGAATTTGTGCGCCGAAAGCGCGAGCATATCGATATTATCCGCCTTAACGTCCACGGGAATATGCCCGACCGCCTGCACCGCGTCCGTATGGAATACAACGCCGTGTTTTTTGCAGACTTCGCCGATTTCGCGTATGGGCTGAATTGTGCCGACCTCGTTGTTGGCGTACATCACCGTAACCAGCGCGGTGTCTGGACGGATAGCTTCTTCTACCTGCTCTGCGGTAACTATTCCGTTTGAATGAACGTCAAGGTAAGTTACTTCAAAACCCTCTTTTTCAAGCTTTTTTAACGCGTGCAAAACCGCGTGATGCTCGAACGCCGTGGATATAATATGTTGTTTGCCTTTGCGCGCGCCGTTTACCGCCGCCGAACGTATCGCCTGGTTGTCCGCCTCGCTTCCGCCCGAAGTAAAGTAAATTTCGCGCGGTTCGCAGTTCAGACGTTTCGCAATCTGCGCGCGTGCGTTTTCCAAAGCTTCTTTGGCAACCTGTCCCACCGTATGCAGGGACGAAGGGTTGCCGTAAACCTCTTTAAGATAGGGCAACATGGCTTTTACTGCGCTGTCGCTCATTGCGGTTGTCGCCGCATTGTCAACGTAAATCGTTTTCATATTAATTCCTATTTAATTAGTATGAATTTATTATAATTTTAAATTCCTATCCTGTCAATAGGAATTTATAAGTTTTTATTATTTATTTCAATAAATCTTTTAAGGTTTTCGAGGTTAAAAAGTTCATTATAACTTCGTCCAGCTCTTTAAAGAGGGGCAACGTCATACAAGTGCCCGCGTTTTCACAGCCGCCGCTTTCAAGACAGGACACGGGCGCAAGCGAGCCCTCGCCTGAAATCAGTATTTCGGCAACGGTGTATTCCTCCGCTTTTTTGGCAAGCTTATAGCCGCCGCTCTTTCCGCGCGCGCTTATCACAAGCCCTGCGGACGAAAGCTGTTTTGCCGAAGCTTCGAGGTATTTTACCGATTCGTTTTGCCTTACGGCAACGTCGCTTAACGATATAAAACCCTCGCCCTCGTGCCGCGCCAGATCGATCATAACTTTTAAGGCGTTACGCCCTTTGGTTGTAATAAACATTAAAATTCCTCTCTAAACAAAGCAAGCCTTGACGCGGTATTGCGCAGAAGATATGCTCTTTTAACCGCCATAGGCAATCATTTTTTCTATACACTTTACCGCCGCTTTCCGTAAATCCTCGTCCAAAACGATTTCTTCTCCGCCCTCTTCAAGACAGTGTAAAATGTCGGCAAGGGTAGTAATTTTCATATTATGGCAAACAAGGTCCTTTGAAAGGGGATAAAATCTTTTATCCGCACAGCGGAATTGCAGGTGCTGGACTATTGAATTCTCGGTACCGATAATGAATTCTTTTGCCGAGGATTTTTCGGCAAAGTCCATAATTCCCGTGGTCGAACCGACGTAGTCGGCAAGCGCGACAACTTCGGGGCGGCACTCGGGGTGTACGAGAAACAGAGCGTTCGGGTGCGCCTTTTTCGCCGCCAAGACGTCGCTCTTTTCGATCTTTGCATGGGTGGGACAACCGCCCGACAAAAGCTTGAAATTTTTTTCGGGCACCTGTTTTTGAACGTAAGTGCCCAGATTTATATCGGGAATAAACAGTATGTTTTTCTGCGGAATTGCGCGGCAGATTTTAACCGCGCTGGACGAGGTTACACAAACGTCCGCTATGGTTTTAAGCTCGGCGGTCGTATTGACGTATGCAACTACCGCGTAGTCGGGATACAGCTTTTTGACCTCGGCAATTACTTCTCTGTCAAACTGCTCCGCCATAGGACAGCCCGCTGCGGAATTGGCAAGATAAACTTTTTTCTGAGGCGAAAGCATTTTAACCGTTTCCGCCATAAACCGTACGCCGCACATAATAACCGAAGACTGCGGCGCGGTTTTAGCCTTTAACGAAAGGGCGTAGCTGTCGCCCGTAAAATCGGCTATTTCACATATCTCTTCCGACATATAGCTGTGGGCGAGAATACAGACGTCCTTTTCTTTTTTAAGCCTTAAAATTTTATCCTGTATATCTTTTATCATA
>JAIDOO010000104.1 GCA_029063275.1 Clostridia bacterium | reverse complement strand
TTGCTATTTATTATTTATCCGCTATTTAACCGTTTCAGACAGAGAATTGCTCTTGGCACGCTTCGCCGCTTTGAAGCCCGTAATTGTGGGTTCATAAACGAACTGCCTATCGTTTCGATTACTTGCGGTTCTATGGGTAAGAAAAAGACAACCGCCATTACCGATATGGCATTATCTCAGGAAGTAATGTTCAGGCAGAAAGCTATGGAAATTCTACAAAGCAACGATATGAAATTTCCTTACTTTTCGTGGATAAAATTCGAGAAAGAATTGCAGGCTTGTATGGAATACGGAACGGTTTACAACCTTGCAACTGCAAAGGATTGGGTGCGATTAAAGTGTTCAAGGTTTGTAAAGCACGGTAACGCAGAGTGGCAGCTTTACGGTTACGATTACCACCGTTACGGTCTGACTTATGACGATGGGTTGAAAGTAAGTAGTCTTTTTGACGTTCTGGAAACTTATGCGCAAGCCTATTTTATCTACGTTGTTGAAAGCAGCTTAATAGTTGCGAACTATTCTATACGCACGGATAACAGGCTTATAGACGAAGGCAATTTTCCTATGTGGCTGACGGATTTCTTTCCCCGTAACCACCGCCGACAAAGCAGACACGCTCACATTTTAGACTTTGATATTTTAAGGCTCGGCAAGAAATTATTAGAGAACAATCCGAGAGCGGGCAGCTTTGAGTTCGGCGTAGTTGCAATATCCGAAGTCGGCAAGGAACGGGGAAATAATCTTGAACTTAAAGAAGTCAAGAAGGGCAAGGACGAAGCTAATCAGAAAAACGACCTTTTCAATTCTTGGCTCAAAATGTGCCGGCACTCTGCGACCGTTGATAATTTCCCGTTTATAAAAGTCTTTACGGACGAGCAGAGGCCCGAAAGCTGGGGAGCTGATGCAAGAGATTTATGCGATATAGTAAATATCGGTACTTCGTCTGAACAGAAGCTCGCATTGCCGTTCTATACGATAGAAGATATGATTGCGGAAATTGCTTTCAATAAGTTCATTAACCTTTATTACGATTTCCGTTTCAGACGTGGCGACAACACTTTGCTTGTTCATATTCTCAAAAGCGTTACCGCATGGCTTTGGAAACGCAATATCAAGGTGTACAACACTTACGGATATAACGTGCTGAAAATCGAGAAAGAGCGTGGCACAATGGACGGGAAAATCGACAAGAAAAAGTATTACATAATGAACCGCAAAATTTACGCCCGTCGTTTCTCTACGGACTGTTTCTCGGATTATTTCAACGATATGGCAAGACAGTCGAAAGTCGGGCTGAACGATTATCGGGAATATGTTACGGAACGTGCGAGCGTGGACGAGCTTAAAGCCCAAAACAGCTATTTCATAAATGCGCTGTACGGCATAAACGGGGGTGCGCCTTAATGTCTTATAGGCAGCAACAGCCAAAGCCCGTAGGCGGCTTTTATCCGCAGACCAAAGTTTATAACGACGGTTCGCATTACATAGCTATTCCACATACGGAACGTCCGTACAGACCAAAAAGAAAGCACGTTGAAGAAGTGATAACGGTTAAGGAAGAACAGCCGCACGAAACACAAGCGGAAGATACGGAAGCAGGCGCAATAACGGACAATGTAATTGCGCCTATTTCGCTTGAAATCAATGCGCCCGATAAAGTTGTCGAGCAAAAGGACAACGAGCCGCAGAAGGCAGAATTAAGTCCTAAAATCGAGCGAAAATTAACACGCAAGCAACTGTTCAACGAACTGTATTCGGAAACAGTCGGTGTTAAGAAAGCGGAACGGCGCAAGCGAATAATAAAAGCTATGCGACCGTATTTCAATGACGAGAAAAGCACGGTTGATTTTGTTAATTCAAACTTTGAAAGAAAGCTCCGCAACCTGATTTGCCGCCGTGTTAGGTTGACGAGAAAAGTCAATTTACAGGATTTCAATTATTTCGTTACTTTCACATACAATAACGCTTTGCATACGGAAGATACTTTCCGCAAGAAGCTCAAAAACACGTTGGGGCATTTTTGTTCCCGTAAACAATGGCGATATGTCGGAGTATGGGAGCGTTCCCCGAAAAAACAGCGTCTGCATTTCCACGGATTGTTCAATATACCGCAAGGTACTTTGCCGGGCTATTTGTTAGAAGTCAACGATTACAGTTTAAGCACGCATAGGCGACAGATAACTCACCAGAACACATACTTTAACGAGCATTTCGGGCGTTCGGACTTTGAAACGATAGACGACAGAGCTACGCTCGGTAAGGCAATAGCCTACATAATGAAATACCTTGAAAAGACGGGCGAAAAGATTGTTTACAGTAAAGGTCTACCGCAATATTTTATATCCGATATAATGACAGACGATATAATCTGTCCTATCGGGGTTGAGGATAGCAAGTTGCTATTATTCGATGATTTCAACTGCTGGGACGAAGGCGTGCTAATAGGCACGGTTGGCGGCGACGTCATAAGGCAACTACGCACGGCTAATAACTGAATTATAAAACGTATTAAAAAGGGTTCATAAAACGGAAAGTTGTGCGGCGGAATCAGCGGGCGCGATTTGCAAGCGGTTTAGCGCAAACGCCCCGCCCGCCGCACTCCGTTTTCCGCATTTTATCGGTTCATTCAGTTAGAGGGCGTGTGCTTGGCTCGGCGGCGGCGTCAGCCGCCGCCGCTTGTTTCAAGACAAGCACACGCCCCATAGCCACAACAGCGGATAACCCGAAAATAATAGCGGATTTGAATGTATTTGTGTTAAGCTGTAATCAGCATAAAAAAAGGGAGCTTTTCAGCTCCCGTTCTTTTATTTAGTTTCGTAAGTATTTTAATATTAATTCTTCATATTTCTTATAGGCATTTTCAAGATAATTGTAGTAATGCCCCCAACGCCAACAGTACGTTCCGTCGGGTTCTTTGTAAATATCGTGGGCGACAACGTAAGGACAATATGTATCACGCTTTAATATAGCTACGTTGCGGTTCATTTTTTCTGAAAAGCATATTACGGTATATTGAATTAAGCCGTTTTGAATTACGTCGTTTATTTCTAAATAAAGTTTCATTTGTAAGCTCCTTTTAATTAAGATTTTGGTATTTATAAAAGCGGTGGTATTGGAATATAAATGCGGGTGTTTTCCAAACACTCCATAACTGTCGGGATAAAGCGTCCTGATGCTTTACAATAGCCGGAACGCCTGCAAGCGATAAAGCAAGATAGGTCATATGAACGCAACGAGCGTCAACGTCGCCTGCGTCCATATAACAGTTATAGGCATAGTTTACGCCGTAATCGTTTTTGAGAACGTCCAACGCTGCTAAAAGCAATCCGCCCCCGCCGGAACAACAATCGTTAATAGTTATGACTTCGTTTTGTTTAACGTCGTTTTCCGTAAATGACATTTTAGCCATAAGTTTTGAAACGTGATAGGGTGTAAAATATTGTCCTGCTTTGGAATTTCCTTGATTGCAACGCATAAACAGTTCGCCCAGATAATCGTCGAATACCCCGTCGTCGTAGGTAACTGACGAGCATAG
This sequence comes from Clostridia bacterium, assembly GCA_029063275.1. Lineage (GTDB taxonomy): Bacteria > Bacillota > Clostridia > Christensenellales > Borkfalkiaceae > Coproplasma. The sequence goes on along the minus strand of JAIDOO010000104.1, from coordinate 6,179 downwards.
TGCGAATATCCTACTGAAAATGTCCGCAATCAATTTCTGTTCGGAAGGCTGGTATGTTTTGATTATTTCCAAATAACGCTTTTCCCGTTCGTCGTATTTGGTAAAGTCTACTAAATTTGAAATAGCCAAAGCTCCGCACTCGAACACGTCGGATATGAGCTTGCTTTTATTAACTCGATATGACGAGCTGTCAATAAGTTTAATTATGTCTTTAACTGTCGGTATTGGATAAGGGCATATATTTTTGCCGCCGACAATCGGTTTCCCCGTTTTCACGGGTTCGCTGACTGTCGGCGGTTCAGTAGTGGGAAGTTCTTTATTGTGGTCTAACACTATATCAAAAATTGACATTTGTCCGTTAAAGTTATTCATTTGTGCGCTCCTTATGAGTTTTTATTCGGTGTGTAGGTTATACCATTAACAGTAACATTGCCGTTCGTAATTTTGGGTTTACCCATAGCACACGCACGAACTGCAAAAGTTTCCGTAGTTGCGGCAATGCGTGTTAAATTACCGTCTGAAAACTTTGTGTCATTTCCAACGGCAATAATCTTGAAACCTTTGCTAATTAAAAATGCGCTGAACTCCCATATAGCCGAAAAGTAGCCGTTGCTGTCTGCAATAATGCAAACGTCATTGTCGGCGTTGTATGCTGTTACTCTGAAATAATTGTTATTCATATTTTTTACTCCTTTGCCTTATGCGGCTTTTCTGATTTCGGTTAATTGTTTATTTGCAAACGGCAGCCATTTGTGATAAACGAAATTTTGTACGTTTACAGCGGGTGGATAATCGTTGTCGCCGTAACATTGCAAAACTTTTTTTCTTGATAATGAATATTCAACTGTTACAAACGGAGTAGTAGGCTCGTTTATGCTACGTATAAAGAATATTAGCGTTTCTTCCCGTACAAATTTCTGGTCGTAATTCATACGCCCTACACAATGATGCAGGAAATCGCCTTCACGGATAAGCTCTGCCGGACTTCGTGCTATGAATACGGCGAACTCCGAATTTTCGTAATTTTCCAACGATAAATATTTATGTGCGATTTTAGCAAATTCGCCGTAAAATTCTTTGCGTTCTACTGCGTCAATGGTAGCCCGTTTTGAGTTGTACTCGTCTATTCTTATGTCGTGCCATTTTTTAAACTCGTGCGGATAAGCGTTTTTGTTCAGGCTCATATCCAAACATAAATGATTGCAAGCGTTCAGGTAGTCAAGGTACAGTTGGTAGCTTATATCCTTTTCGTCGATATAATTAAAAAAGCGTTCAAGGCGTTTCCCCCTGAACAGCTTTTTTATCGGTTTTAAATCTTCGTCTTTATCTGCATATAAAGCACTTTTACGCTTTATAAAACGCTTGCAATCTTCAAACGAATTACCTGTTTTATATGCTTGAATAATAGTAGCCGAATTATGTCGCTTTAAATTTGGATTATCTTTGTTATTGATTATCCAACGCCTGAACGCCTTATCTTTTTCAAGTAGTGCAAGTATAGTTCTTTTGTCTGCTAAATTCGATAGTCCGAGCTTTATTAAATATTCTGCTTGTGGATAGCGTTCGTAACAGCGCAGGTATTTTAAAATCTTTACCCCGCCGTAATTCATAATTTCGCTATACTTGTATTTGGGTATTGTTAATATGTATTCAAGATTTATAACGTGGGCGTAGGGGTCGTAATATTTATCTTTTGCCGAGTACCAAACGCCGTTGTTATAATGTGGTCTGATATCGTAACGGTATTTAACGCCTTCGTCATACCAACCGACACGGAAAGCGCAAATGCCGAGATAGCAATATTCCATATCCCTTACATAGCATTCGTCTGAGTGAATACCGTGTACGGCAACTTGTTTTATCAGTTGTTCTTGCTTGCCCTTATTTCGCATAGCTACCGTTATTTTTATAAGTTCTTTATCAAGAGTGGTTAGATAGGCGTAAAATCGCAAGCCTTTTTGTTCAGGACAATGCTTTTTATCAAAAGCACGGATACGCTTTTCTATATGTTTGGGTATAGGTTTAAGTTTTTCGATATTCATAATTTCACTCCAAAGTAAAGATATTTCCGAGCAAGTCGGATAGGATAATTATTGCATCACGGTCAAACGCTTTTAACCGCTGGCGTTCTTGTTCAAGGTCAAAATCGTCGTCGGGGTCGTCGGGTGTAGCGGGTTCAGGTAATTCGTCGTTAGGTTCGTTATCGTCGCTTTCTTCTTCGTCGGGCGTTTCGCCTATCAGCTTTGATACGGTCATCAGTTCGTCGGTTTCTTCAATATCACCGTCGAACTTCTGCATTTCTTCAACGCTTAATTCTTCGGGGATAATTTCGCCCGTTTCCACGTCAACCATCTGCTTGCCTTCTGGGTTCTGTGTTATGACACGGTTGACAGTTCTTTCATTTTGCCCTTCTAACGGCTCGCAAACAGCAACCTTATAACCGGCAGACACTAATTTTGTTATATAATTTTCGGCAGCGTGGAAAGGTATGCCCGTCATTGGTACACGCTCGTCAAGTCCGCAATCTCTGCCCGTTAAGGTCAGGTTGAGAACGTCGGCAGATGTTTTTGCGTCGTTTCCAAACATTTCGTAAAAATCGCCTAACCTGTAAAACACAATACAGTCTTTGTATTGCTCTTTTACGGATAAATAGTGCAGATACATAGGCGAGCCTTTTTTCTGTTCGATTTTGGGCTGTTCAACTAGAACGTGTGCAGAGGGTGTTACAGGTTTAGCCGATTCCGCTCTGTCGTCTATCATATCGAATATAGATAACTGCGGTTTCGGCTTGGGTGCAGGCGGTGTGGATGCGACGGGAACTACGTTTACGGCAGAATACTTTTTAGCGGGTTTGGGCTTCACATATTCCGTACCGTCGGCGTTGAATAATTTGCCCTCTATGCTATCTTCTTCAAAGTAGTGAATAGCGTGCTTGATTATATCCGTGCCTTCCATACCTGCGACATTTGCCCGTTTATATTTCTTTGCGATTTTCATTTTGTCGATTTCGTCAATCAGGTATTCCATAAATGTATCAAGGGTTTTTCTGCTTAAAAGCTCTTTTCCGTCTTTCGTTATTTTCACGCCGTTATTGATTTTTTCTGCAAGAACGTCGCTGATTAACGGGGTTAAGTGCGCTAACAGTATTTTTTGGTCTGCGCTGTTGGCAGTTAAGTTTAATGTGGTCATATTTTTTTATCTCCTTATAATTTTTTGTAATTAAAAACGCCCGCTCTCTTTCAGAACGGACAGCCACGCCATAAGCGTTTGTATTCGATATAGGTTTTAATAGGTACGATAAGCCAAACAACATTTTCGATAGGGCGTTTCGTTTCTCTATCTTTCGGGGTATGTTTTGAATACCACCGTATGTGATAAGCTGCAAGGTCGTAAGTGTTTGTTACGATATAGATTTTTAACTTACTTTTGCCTATTTTTCGATAACAGACTTTATAGCCGTAATTATTATCCTGCATAAAGTTCTTCTCCGTATTGGTCGATAGCGTTGCAAGTTTGCGGTAGTATGCTCGCTTGCGCCGTTTCGCCCCACCACGCAAGGCATACAGCTCGTTTGTCTGTATCTATCCATATTGCCGGACCGCCCGTTGCAACTGTAATTCTTACAGACTGATATTCTTTTCTTGAATTGATAATGTAATCAATATCGAAGGCGTCCGAGAAATAATCGTATAAGTCGATTTGTTCAAGCTCGTATTCGTCTATATGCTCGTTGCAGTGGGGGCATATATAAACGGTATCGTCGTCCTCGTTAGTGGTTTCTTCGGCGTCGTCTATGTTGAAAGTATTATGGCAATAAGGGCATTTATGTAATTTACCTTCAACTGCGTCGTCAAGCTCTCTTGAAATAGCTAAGCAGGTCTGAAAATTCTCGTCTTTCATAATTGTAATCTCCCGTAAATATCGTCTGCGAAATAGGTGCAGGTAAAGCAGTTGAATACTGCTGTGCATTTAATACCGTTATAATCAACGATATAAGTTTTCTGATTTCCGCTCATTTTTTCGTCTAAAACTGTTACTTCGTCCATTTTTCCGTCTAATGAGTGTATGTGTGCCATTGTCTTAAATGATTTCATTTGTTTTTACGCTCCATATATTTTTTGAAATTGGTGTCTTTCAGTATTTCGTCAAGTTCAGGCATAATGCTTTCTTTCGATTTGCCTATACACGCAAGCGTAAGCATATTTACATTTGCGTTGGTGCAGTTGATAAATAAGTATTTTAAAAGATTACTTATTTCAGTATCTGTATTTCCATTAGTCTGGTTAATGCAGTAAATGGCTGTAAGAATAGGTATAATTTCTTTTGTATTTTTCATAGATAAACTCCTTTAAGATGTCTTTTTTAATAATCGATAAATTGCAAACTGTAAAACAGGCAGAGAGTAATAGTTATTACTTCCGCCCGTATAGTCTGTTTCGTTTTTTGCTGTTCTGACAAGTACCCGATTGTACCACGCATTTCTGTTATATCTAACGTCAAATATGGATAGGTAGATATAGTGATTTTCATTGTCTGTAATGAACGCTGAAAATTCGTAGTGGTTTCTACCTATGTTTATCAACTGCCAGCCGTTTTCCTTACATATCGAACGCAGGTAATTTATGTATTTGTTCTGAAAAGTTTTGTAATCGTCGCCCGTGTAAACTCCGGTGCTGAACTCGTAATCAAGATATTTTTTTAATTCACTTAATTTTGCCATTTGATTATTGCTCCTTTTTAATCTTCGTCGTTTTCTGAATTGTAGTAATCGTTTTCTTCTTCAAAAGCGTAAAACAGCGGGTCGTTATCACCGCATCTACCGTCGCATCTTCCATTTAAGATACAAGTATCACAAATATTCATAGCTCGCTCCTTATTCAAAATCTGATAAATAAATCTTTTCAGGTATAGGTCTGCCATACTCAAAGTAAGTAGAACCGTTTAAGTCAAAAAGCTCAAAGGTATCAATAGTATGATGACCGTGCTTGCAGATATTAACGGTAACTTTTCTTGCGTTTCTATCAATTTCAATAATATAAAAAGTAACATAGCCGTCATTGATATAAACTGTATTTTCAGAGAGATAAACTTCACGTTTCTTTACTGTGTGCGGCATTATCTGATTTGCTATAAATCTGCCGTGTTCTTTACCTGCTCTAAATGCTGGATTGTCTGATATAATTTTGTAATTCATTTTCTTAAACTCCTTATTTAACGAATTTGTACCAAATGTAGTAGGTTGTTTCGACGTAATCTAATGTGTCGTAATGGTCTTTTTCCTTGTTGTACACGTGGATATTTTCGTAAGCTATCGTTACGTATCCTTTGTACTCGTTTTCTTTGTCTGTTACTTTGTGGCATTTCTTGGCAACGTCCTCAAACACTCTTATATAAGCGTTACCTTTGCTGGAAGTAGAGGGTATAAGTAAGTTATCTTCAACTAAATAACCTATACCTTTTAACTTCTCGTCCTTGTTTACTTTTGAAATCGAGTAAACTACTTTTTGCATTTGTTTTCATCTCCTAATTTTTATTTTTGCCTTTCGGCAAGGGCATTCGTAACATAGGCTGGGTGTGGTCTGGTATGTTTAGGTTTTGATGCGTAAGTCAACGGTGGCGCAAGGTCTGGTCTTTCAAAGTCTTTCTGCCATGCAATAAAAAAATTGACAAAATAAAAAAGCCGAGCTGTTTTTCAACTCTTAATGAATTGATAGCAGCTCGGCTAACTTATAGTAATAATAATTTTTTTATGAACACCCGTTGACTTATGCGAAGCCTATGGTACGATTTGCCCCCGAAAGACAAAAATTAGAGATGAAATTTTAAATAAAGTTGACAGAGATTTCTCTTTAAAATATAATATTGACGAGAAACTTAAAGCTAATCTACTTTTATTCATTTTTAAAAATCTGGGACTTTTTGATACTGAAATATTTTTGGAACAAAACACACAATATATAGTGGTTTTTACGTTAAATATAAGCTATATATTGTGTGTTTTGCTGATTTCAAGGGACTTAAAATCCCTCGGTGTAACAGCCGTGCCGGTTCAAGTCCGGCCACAAGCACCAAAAATAACGTAAGTTGAACAATGTTCCGCTTACGTTATTTTTTATATTGTTTTATTATATTTTCCGATTTTTATAAAGACTTACCCAGATTATAAGCTTGTTCCTGAT
>JAIDOO010000103.1 GCA_029063275.1 Clostridia bacterium | reverse complement strand
ACCGTAGAGTGTGAAATAGAGGAAAAACAATTACATATAAAGGTAAGCGATACGGGCAGGGGCATACCCGATATCAACAAAGCGGTTCAGCCCTTTTATACCACGCTTCCTTCCGACGAACGTTCGGGCATGGGTTTCACCATAATGCAGCCCTTTATGGACGAATTTACGGTGAATTCAGTTCCCGGCGAGGGCACGGTAGTGTATATGTCGAAAAGTTTTGAAGCGGAAGTGGAGAATGCTTGACGTCGAAAAGACGAACGAACTGGTGCGGAAGGCAAAAGACGGCGACGGGTCGGCAAAGGAAACCCTGTTGCTCGAAAACAACAACTTAATAAAGAGTATCGTCCGCCGCTATCTCGGCAAGGGCGTTGAATACGACGATTTGTACCAGCTTGCGAGTATGGGGCTTTTAAAAGCAATCAACGGCTTTGACGAAAGCTTCGGCGTAAGATTTTCAACCTACGCCGTGCCTATGATTGCGGGCGAAATAAAGCGGTTTATGCGCGACGACGGAAGTATAAAGGTTTCCCGCGCAATGAAGAGTACGGCAAAGCAGATTAACCTCTTTATCGAACAGTTTTCAATAGACCACGGCAAACAGCCAACAGTCAAAGAGATTGCCGAAAAATTCGAAATGCCCGAGAGCGAGGTGGTGTTCACTATGGGCTCGACGCATATGCCGCTGTCTATTTACGCGCAGGGCGAGTACAAGGACGAAAAGACCCAGGAGCTTCTTGATAAACTGCCCGTTGAGGACAGGCAGGAGGAAATTATAGAAGCGTTGCAGTTAAAGACCGCAATCGCCGAGCTTCCCGAAAGGGACAGAAAGGTTATAATGCTGAGGTATTTCCGTGATATGACGCAGAGCGAGGTTGCCAATATGCTGGGCGTTTCGCAGGTGCAGGTTTCGAGAATAGAAAACAGAATAATGGAAACTTTCAGAAAAGATTTGACGGGTTAACCCGTCTTTGTTAAGGGTGAAAATACTATCTGCGTGGGCGGCAGCCGGTGGTGTGGCCGCCCCCGTTTGGCGTTTTTTTCAGTGGTGATTGGAGGTATAACAAAAAAA
>JAIDOO010000102.1 GCA_029063275.1 Clostridia bacterium | reverse complement strand
GAATACGGACTTACCCAAAGCGAGTTGGCAAAGCAGGTGGGTTGCAGTCAGTCAATGGTGGTCAGATGGGAAAAGGGGGAGTGCGAGCCGACGGCTTCAGCAATATTAAAACTTTCGGTCGCGCTCAAATGCTCGTGCGATTATCTGCTCGGAAAATCCGACTGCTGAATAATTTGACTTATCCGTTAAATTATCTTACAATAATATTAAACGAACGAAAGGTAATTTCAGATGATAATTCTCGGACTTGACCCCGGGCTTGCGACAATGGGCTACGGCGTTGTCGAAAAACTTAAAAACGACAGCACCGTCGCATTGGACTACGGCGTAGTGCTTACGCCCAAGGACGAGGGATTGCCCGTCCGCCTTGCGATGCTCGAAGAGGGGATAAACAAAATTTTATCCAAGTACAAGCCCGAAGAAATCGCCGTGGAAGAGCTGTTTTTTTCAAAAAACATAACCACGGGTATACCCGTCGCGCATGCAAGGGGAGTTATGCTTTTGACTTGTATTAAGTACTGCGGAAGATTGTACGAGTATACGCCAAATCAGATAAAGCAGTCTTTAACGGGTTACGGCAAGGCTGATAAAATCCAGATGCAACACGTTGTTACCTCCCTTTTGAATTTGCAGAAAATTCCCCGCCCCGACGACGCGGCGGACGCGCTTGCGGTAGCATTGTGCCACGCGCACACTTCGCGCTTCGGAAAACTTTTCGGCATCAGATAAAACAGGAATTGAATATGATTGGTTTTTTAAAAGGTAAAATTTTATCGCTCACGCCCGAGAGTGTTTTAATCGAAACGGCGTCCGGCGTCGGTTTTGAGGTGAACTGTTCGGGCTCGGCTTTTTCTTCGCTCGCGGGCAAAACCGAGGGCGAGTTGTACACTTATATGCAGGTGAGCGAAAACGGCACCGCATTATACGGCTTTTCGTCCCCCGACGAAAAGAATATGTTTTTAAAACTTATTTCCGTTTCGGGCGTCGGTCCTAAAATGGGAATTGCGGTGCTTTCGGGATTGTCATCGGGCGAGCTTGCGGCGGCGATAGCGACGTCGGACGTAAAAAGGCTTTCAGCAGTAAAAGGGCTCGGCAAAAAGACGGCGGAGCGCATTATTTTGGAATTGCGCGAAAAGGTTGCCGTTAACGCGTCCGCCGTTGAAAGCGGCGTGCCGATGCCCGCAATTTCCGCAGGCGACGAGGATGCGGTAGTTGCGTTAATGACTTTGGGCTTCACCCGTTCCGAGAGTGAAAAGGCAATTTCGCGTGCAAGGGCAAACGGCGCGGCAACGGTAGAAGATATAATTATGCTTGCGCTTAAAGGAATGTAAGGCGCGGTTTTTGCACCCTGGCTAATCATTTAGAATAAGGTAAAATTATGTTTTTTGACGACGAAGAGGACTTTGAAGGCGAGGACAGGCTTGTAAAAAGCACCAAGGGCGAATATGACGCGGAAGAAAACGTGTTGCGCCCCAAAACGCTTGACGGCTATGTCGGACAGACCAAAGTCAAGGAAAATTTAAAAGTTTATATGGCGGCGGCAAAGGCGCGCGGCGAAGTTTTGGAACACGTACTTTTGTACGGCGCGCCGGGCCTTGGTAAAACCACGCTCGCGCACATAATTTCAGGCGAGATGGGCGGTCAGCTCAAAATGACCTCCGCGCCCGCTATCGAGCGTAGCGGCGACCTTGCGGCTATATTGACAAACCTTAACGACGGCGACGTTTTGTTCATTGACGAAATTCACCGCCTTAATCACAGCGTTGAGGAAATTTTGTATTCCGCAATGGAGGACTACGCGCTGGATATTATAGTCGGCAAGGGTCCCAGTGCAAGAAACATAAGGTTTTCGCTGAAAAAATTTACCCTTATAGGCGCGACCACGCGCGCGGGTATGATAGCAAATCCCTTGCGCGACAGATTCGGCATAATCTGCCGTCTTGAAATGTATACGCCCGACGAGCTTAGAGAAATAGTTCTGCGCAGTGCGCGAACGCTCGGTATTGCAATAGATAGCGACGCCGCGGCGGAAATCGCACGCCGTTCGCGCGGAACGCCCCGTATCGCCAACAGGCTTTTAAAGCGCGTACGCGACTTTTCAACCATAAAGGGCAACGCGTCTGTAAGCGTTGCTGACGCGAAATTCGCGCTCGGCAAAATGGAAATAGACGATTTGGGTCTTGACGAAGTGGACAGGAGTCTGTTGCGGGCAATGATTGAAAAATTCGACGGAAAACCCGTCGGGCTCGAAACGCTTGCCGCAACCATCAACGAGGACGCGGGCACTATAGAGGACGTATACGAACCCTATCTTTTACAGCTCGGTTTTATAGCCCGCACTCCGCGCGGTAGAATGATTTTGCGCGGCGGCTATGAGCATCTGGGCTTTAAAATGAGCGAAAAACAGCGCGAACAGATTTCACTGTTCGATAAAGATATTAAAGATTAATATGCAGTATAAAAAAAGCGATTTTTATTACGATTTGCCCGAAGAGCTGATAGCGCAAAGTCCTGCGGAGCCGCGCGACTCGTCCCGTCTTTTAGTATATGACAGGTCAAGCGGCAAGACGGAACACAAAATTTTTAACAGCGTAACCGAATATCTCAAAAAGGGCGACGTGCTGGATTTAAACAATACCAAGGTTTTGCCCGCGCGTCTTTACGCGCACACCGAAAACGGCGGCGCGGTGGAAGTCCTGCTTTTAAAACGGATTGAAAAGGATATCTGGGAAGTTCTCGTACAGCCCGGCAAAAAATGCACGCGCGGCAAAAAACTGATAATTTCGGATGGGCTGTCGCTGACGGTTGAGGATATAACCGACAGCGGCGAGCGGATTGTAAAATTTGTTTACGACGGCGTTTTCGAAGAGATTTTGGACAGGGTCGGCTTGATGCCCCTTCCGCCTTATATAAAAAGAAAGCTCGAAGATAAAAACCGCTATCAGACGGTTTACGCCAAGCGCGACGGTTCGGCGGCGGCGCCTACTGCGGGTCTGCATTTTACTCCCGAGCTTTTAAAGCGCCTGAAAGACAGCGGCGTGGAAGTTGCCGAAGTTCTGCTTCATGTAGGTCTCGGCACGTTCAGACCCGTTAAAGAAGATATTATCACCGACCACAAAATGCACTCCGAATACTTCGAGGTGGGCGAGGAGGCGGCGGAAATTATCAGCCGCGCCAAGCGCGAGGGCAGAAGGGTAATTGCCGTAGGCACCACCTCGGTGCGCACACTCGAAAGCGTTGCCGACGAAAACGGACAGATAAAACCTTGCAGCGGCAATACCGAAATTTTTATCTATCCGCCCTACAAATTCAAGTGCGTTGACGGACTTATAACAAATTTCCACTTGCCCGAAAGCACTTTGATAATGCTTGTCGCGGCGCTCTGCGGCAGGGAAAAGATTTTAGAACTGTACAATACCGCTGTGAGTGAGAAATACCGTTTCTTTTCTTTCGGCGACGCGATGATGATTGTTTAATCGTCGCAGTGCCTGTATCCTGCGGACAAATCCGCGTTCTCCTTGTCTTGCTTGCTTCTCCAATCCTCATCCTAACTCCAATACAAATACGGGACGCGATGATGATTGTATAAGCGGCGCAATACTGTGTCGAACTTGCGTTTTGCCTTGGTCGTGTACGTCTGTGTACACTCCCTGCGGACAAAGCCGCGTTCTCCTTGTCTTGCTTGCATATAAGCCGAGCAATCCTGCTTCCCGAAATTCGGAACAACATTAAAAATTATGAGTAAATTTTTTTCATACGAACTTCAACACATCGATAAATACACGGGTGCGCGCGCGGGCGTGTTCCATACGCCTCACGGCGACGTTTTAACTCCCGTCTATATGCCTGTGGGCACGCAGGCGACAGTAAAGGGCGTACTTCCCCGCGACTTGAAGGAAACGGGCGCCAGTATGATACTTTCCAATACTTATCACCTGTACGTGCGCCCCGGCGACGAACTCGTAAAAAAAGCGGGCGGTCTGCACAAGTTTATGAACTGGGACGGACCAATTCTTACCGACAGCGGCGGTTTTCAGGTTTTTTCTCTGACCAAGCTGAATAAAATCAAGGACGAAGGGGTATATTTCAACTCGCATGTAGACGGCGCAAAGCACCTGTTCACGCCCGAAAAGGTTATGTCCGTACAGGAAAATCTGGGCGCGGACGTAATTATGCAGTTTGACCAATGCAGCGCCTACGGCTTTAACCGCAAGCAGGCGGAGGAGGCTATGGAGCGTACGAGCCGTTGGCTGAACCGCTGTCTTGACGCAAAGTCGCGCGACGATCAGGCGCTGTTTCCTATCGTACAGGGTAACTTTTACGGCGATTTGCGGCTTGAAAGCTTAAAGAGGGCTAAGCCGCACGCTGTGGACGGTATCGCTATCGGCGGTCTTTCCGTCGGCGAGCCGAAGCACTTAATGTACGAAATGCTGGATTTGCTCCGTCCCGAGCTTCCCGAGGGCGTGCCCAGATACCTTATGGGCGTTGGCAGTCCCGATTGTCTTATAGAGGGCGTGCGCCGCGGAGTGGATATGTTTGACTGCGTTCTTGCAACCAGAATCGCGCGCAACGGCACGGCTTTTACCTCGCACGGAAAGGTGGTGGTAAGAAACGGTGCTTACCGCGAAGATTTTTCGCCGCTTGACGATAATTGCGACTGCTACTGCTGTAAAAACTACGGCAAGGCGTATTTAAGACATTTAAATAACGTGGGCGAAATGCTTTCTGCCATGCTGTTAAGCCTGCATAATATAACTTTCCTGCAAAAGCTTATGCACGATATGCGCGAAGCGATTTTTGCCGACAGCTTCAACGATTTTGCCGAAAGTTTTTACGCAAGCTACGGCTCGCGCTGTTGAATTTAAGTGAAAGTTTTGTGCAATATTTTCCATTGGGCGTTAAAACGCTTGCAAATTGGCGATAAAACCATTATAGTTTAAAAGTAAATAAAATTTGGAGATAAAAAAATGTTAAATTCATTGCTTGCGACAAATCAGATTGTTACCTGGGTTATCTTCGGCGTTCTGATTGTTGCAATTATAGGTTTGTTTATTTTCTCGTCGCGCCGCCGCAAAAAGCAGGAAAAGGACGCGCAGGATTTGATTAGCGCCGTTCAGCCCGGCAATAAGGTCAAGACAATCTGCGGTATCTGCGGAATAGTTGTTGAAGTTGATAACGAAGAGCAGACTTTTGTTCTCGAAACGGGTACCGAACAGTC
>JAIDOO010000101.1 GCA_029063275.1 Clostridia bacterium | reverse complement strand
TTACAAATCGCTTGTTATCGATTATTTTCAGACACAAATATAAAATAAAAGCTCTTGGGCTGATTGCCTAAGAGCTTTTATTTTAATTTTTAATTGTTTTCCGATAAAAATTTTATCATACATTCGCAGGGTTTGCCGTCTTTGCCGTAACCCGTGTCGTTGCACTTTTTGCACGAGTAGTTGGGGGTAAAGTCGGCTTTGTCTATGCCCAGCTCTTTAAGCCGTTTATCGCCGTCGGCTTCCAGCTTTGCAATCTTTTCCGAAAGATGCTCGGCTTTTGCCGCGTCCTTGATTTCCGCGAAAGCAAGCTCTATTGCAAGCTCGTTCAGCTGTCTGTGTATATCGCCGTAAATTTCATCCGAGGTGGCGGAGCGTAGTGCTCTTTCCGCCCTGTCCTCTGCGGCGTGTCTGAGCTCAAAAAAGTGTGCTTCCGCCGCCGCGCGTTCGGCGCGGACATCACTGTTTGCGGTTTTATGAGCGGGGACTTTTACAACCTTTTCAATTTCAAAAATTCCGTCCGATTTCCAGCCCGAAAGAATGCCGTTGATATAAGCGACGGGGTTGGACTTTCCCGAAGAAAGCTTAGCCGCCTCCAAAATCATAGCGTCTGAAAAATTCCAGCTTCGCCATCTTGCAAGACTTTCTCTGTCCCAGCCGATAATTTTTCTGGTAAGTCCGCAAGCGGTTAAAATTTCTTTTATAAACCTGTCGTCCGCGTCAAGCTTCGCTATATGTTCACCGACGTTCTGGTCCGTAACTACGCCGTCTTTATACAACGCGCCGATAAAATCGTTCATATCCTCAAAGGATTTCATATTATGCTTGAAGCAATAATTTGCAACCGATTTCAGGCACAGGAAGGAGTAGCCGTAGTTATACCAGACATTGACGTAATTCTCGATATACGGTGCGGAATTTTGCATATACACGCCGAGCGCGCGCGCAATTTCCAAAGTAGCGGTATAAACAGAGTTTTTGTTTTTGCAATAGTCCTCTATTTCTTTAACGTCAAATTTCTTGTTCTTGTAAAGCTCGCACAACGCTTCGTCCAGCTTTTCAGCCGTCTTTGCCTTAAAGTGCTTTGCACAGCAAATAATTGCGTCATCCTCAAACTGAAACTCCTGAGCCCATTTTTTGTAAAGCTTGTCGTCGTCGATGTCGGGTTTTCTGTTAATACCTGCCGCCGCAAAGATTTTAATTAGTGAGGGGGTGGA
>JAIDOO010000100.1 GCA_029063275.1 Clostridia bacterium | reverse complement strand
GTGTAATCGTCCTGTACGGAAACGGAGTAGCCCGAATAGCCCTTTTTGTCGAAACGCGCCGAAAGGACAGCCGCGTCCTTTTTAACGCTTTCAATCAAATCGTTTTCTTCGTCCTCGATAAGATCCTTTTCAACGTAAACACTGCCGCAGGCAACGTATTTGCCGACGTACTTTTCGTACTTTTCGAGCTTGTCCTCATAGTCCTCTTCGCCCTCGGCGGGTTGCGAGGGTAAGCCCTCGAAATAGTCAGCCGCCGAAATTACGCCCTCGGGATACAAAAGGGTCGTAGCCTCGCCCGTAAAATCCGAGCCGAGGTGAATACTGCTTATAAAAGAATTGAATCTTTTTACACCGTTCGAACCGGCCACAGGAAAAGATACGGTCGCAAAAAAAGCAAGAACCACGATTGCGGCAAGTAATATCGCCGTTATTATCGCCGATTTGATTTTGCCCATCTATTTACTCCTAAAAATTATATCGATTATTTAACTTCTCTATTATATTAAAAAAATAATCGACAGTCAATTGTTTTAATTATTTATCGGCAATTTTTTTGCCTGTAACCAAAGTATTTTAATTTTGATTAATCTCTTTTTTACGCGAAAGAGCGTGCATTCCGCATTCTATCCGCTTTTTCATCATAGCGCAGGTTACGGGGTAGGGCGTATTCATATCTCCCGTAAAATGATAATTGTTTGCACTGCAACCTCCGCTGCAAATAAATTTTGCAAAGCAGTCGCCGCACTTCTCTCTTGTAAAAAGACAGGAATTCGCAAATTTTTCCCTGATGCTTTTATTCAGTTCGCCCTCGAATACGTTGCCCATTAAAAATTCTTTTTCACCCGCAAACTGGTGGCAGGGATATATATCCCCGTTGGGCACTACCGAAAAATATTCGTTACCCGCGCCGCAGGCGGAAACTCTTTTTTGAAGGCAAACTCCGCCCTCCAAATCTATATTGAAATGGAAGAAGTTAAAGCCCTCGCCCTTTTCGTATTTGTCAAGATACTTGTCGCAAAGATTTTCGTACTCGGCGCAGATTGCGGGCAGATGCTCGTCCTTTATCTGTAAATCGTCTATCTCCGTTACGACGGGTTCCATCGATATACTGTCGAAGCCGTTTTCCGCGAGAAAAATTACGTCCTTTGAAAAATCGAGATTTTTAGCCGTGAACGTGCCGCGTACATAATAGCTTTTATCCCCGCGCGAACGGACGAAGTTTTTGACGTTTTCGATAACGTAGTCAAAGCTGCCCTTGCCGTTTTTGGTCTTTCGGATAGCGTCGTGCACTTCCTTTCTCCCGTCGAGCGAAAGAACCACGTTTTCCATTTCGCGGTTGAAAAAGTCTATCGCGTCGTCGTCAAGCAAAAGCGCGTTCGTGGTTGTTGTAAACAAAAACTTTTTGCCCGCCCTTTCGCCCTCGGCGCGCGCGTACGCAACTACGTTTTTTATTGTAGGTAAGCACATCAAGGGCTCGCCGCCGAAAAAGTCAACTTCCAAAACCTTGCGTTTACCGCTGTTTTTTATGAGGAAATCAATCGCCTTTTTAGCTGTTTCTTCGCTCATAAATTCGCGCGCGGAATGATACGCGCCCTCGTCGGCAAAGCAGTAACGGCACCTTAAATTGCAGTCGTGGCAGATATGCAGACAGAGAGCCTTGACCTCTGTTGACTTTAAAGGATAGGTTTTGACTTCGTCTTTGTATAAAAGTCCCTTTTGTTTTAAGGCTTCGATATCCTTTTTAATGACCGAAATTTCGTCGGCGGAAAGTCCGCTTTGGTTGCCCTTTAAGTACTCTGCGGTTTTATCGTCGCACTCGTGCAGACTGCCGCTACCCGAGTCGTATATGTAATTTTTATCTTTATAATTAAAAACGTGTACCATTTTAAAATTAAATTTAAGGAGCAGACAACATCTGCTCCTTAATTGGTTTAAACTTATTTATTCTTTTCGGGATTCTGTTCTCTGGTAATTCTTTCACAGCTTTGGTTGCCTACCGTGCAACTTGTTTTGCAAGCGGACTGGCAGGTACTTCTGCATTCGCCGCAACCCGTAACCTTTTTTTCGGCAGGGGTGGATATGGTCTTAATCATCTTGAAAATCTCCTTATAAAGTATATATCTTCTATTTATAAATTAATTATAGAATACACTTTGAAAAAAATCAAGTATTTAACCGAAGTATTTTTATGCCGACTTTTTGACGTTGACGGCAATAATGCCCGTTATAGCCCCCGCAACCACGCCAAGCAAAATTTCGATTGCGAAAGTCCAGCTTATGGAAAGCGAGTGTGCGATTGCTGCGTATAAAAAGTATGTAATCAAAACTGCCGCAAGTCCGTAAATTATACCCTTTAACCAGCCTTTGTCGCCGCGGATAAATATAAGTCCGCCCGCCACGATAGAAATAATTTTAAAAACCTGATTTACCGGCTTGATTACCGAAGCGGACAACGAGCAGAACTGAATTATAAGGGTAAATATCAGCACGAACACCAACGAGATTATCACTGCCGCCGCCGCTGCCTTTATTACCTGAAAGACGTGCTTTTTCATAAATAAAAACCTCCGCTTTAAATGTATGCGGAGGTTTTACTTATTATTCTTTATCGGTCTTTTTAGCTTTGCCCGAAGATTTTTTTGCGGGCTTTTCTTCAACCTTTTCCTCGGTTTCTGCGGGAACGGGCGCAACCTCTTCGGTCTTGACCTCTTCCTTTGCTTCCGCTACGGGTTCAGCCGTTTCTTCGGTTTTATTTTCGGTTGCTTCTTCCTTTTTGTCATCCTTTTTGACTACGGCATCGGTCTGATAGATAGCTTGTCTGTCAAACTTTATAAAGCACTTGCCGGACTGTTCGGTACCCGTTTCGAGAACAAAAGTCTGCTCTTCGTTATCAACTTCAACAACTATTCCGCAGATACCGCCGATTGGATTGACCTTATTGCCGGGCTGCACGGCGCTAATCAAAGCCTGCGCGTCCGGTTCCGGCTTT
>JAIDOO010000010.1 GCA_029063275.1 Clostridia bacterium | reverse complement strand
AAAAACACTTTATTTTAATCGCAATTTGTATTATAATTGTTTCAGGCGTAATTTTATATTCCGCTGTTACCATTATAACAAAAATTTTTTAAAACTCAAAGGATTAACGGCTTTTATTATGGCAGAAAAGGGGAATTTCGACTTTTTATACAATCCCATCAAGGAAAAGATGCAGGAGCTTGTGTCGCACATCAACTACACCACTTATATCGAAAAGTTGGTACCCGTTGATATTGACGGCAGGTTTATTGTGCTTGAAACCCCCACGGAAAGTTTTGCCAAGCATATTACGGGCACCCTTGCCGAAAAGATGCGCGAAGCGATTATCAAGGCGGACGTAGGTCTTGTAGATTTCAGACTTAAAGTAGAGGGAAGCGACGGCTGGGCGTATAACGCGCCCGACGACGGCGGATACACACCGCCCGCAAACGTGGACCCTAAATTCACCTTTGACAGCTTTGTAGTAGGTAAAAACAACGAATTTGTTTACGCGGCGGCTTTGTCGGTTGCAAACGACCCCGCAGGAACGTATAATCCCCTGTTTATTTACGGCGGAACGGGTCTCGGAAAAACGCATTTGATTCAGGCGATTGCAAATAAGGTAATAAAAGACAAACCCAACTTAAAAGTAATATACGTAACCTGCGAACAGTTCGTAAACGAAATTATCGATACTATGTTCACGAGCCGCGGACCCGACGCCAGGGATAAGAGCATACGGTTAAGGCAATACTACCGCAACGCCGACGTTCTTATTATCGACGATATTCAGTTCATCGAAAACAAAAAAGCCGTGCAGGAAGAGTTTTTCCATACCTTTAACGAACTGGTTTCGAAGGGCAAGCAGATTGTAATTTCTTCCGACCACCACCCCAAAGAGCTTACGGCTTTGGAAGAGCGCCTGAGAACACGCTTTTCGGGCGGACTTTTATTCGATATACTCCCTCCCAACTTCGAAACTAAGATAGCGATTTTAAAGCGCAAGTCTTACGAAAAGAAGTGCCTTGTTCCCGACGACGTTTTAACTTTCCTCGCGCAGGACTCGGGCGACGACGTAAGAACGTTAGAGGGCAGACTTACCAAAGTCATTTTCGCTTCGAAGCTGCACGAAGAACCCATATCGGTCGAGCTTGCGCGAAGCGCTTTGAGCGAAGCGGTTTCGGAGGGCAAGGAAGAAATCACTTCCGAAAGCGTAATTTCTGCGGTTACGGGCTTTTACAGAATTTCCAAAAACGACGTTCTCGGTAAAAGCAAGAAAAAGGAAATCGTTATCCCCCGCCAGATTTGTTGCTATCTTATGTGCGAGCTTTTATCCCTCCCTCTCGTTTCAATCGGAAAGGAACTGGGCGGACGCGACCACACCACGATTTTGTATTCGCGCGATAAGGTCGATGAGATGCTTCGCGTAAACGACAAAATCGCAAAAGACGTAGACGACATCAAAAACATAATCTTAAAAAAATAAAAGACAGTTGCTATTGCCCGATAAATATCGGGCAATAAAAATATATTGAGTTAAATGGAACGTTTTTCAGAGGGAAAATTCGATATTGCCGTAATCGGCGCCGGACACGCGGGGTGTGAAGCCGCGCTTGTTTGCGCGAGGCTGAAACTTAAAACCTGTATGCTGACGCTCAATCTCGACAGCATAGCTTTTATGGCGTGCAATCCGTCCATAGGCGGCACAGGCAAAGGGCACCTCGTCCGCGAAATCGACGCGCTTGGCGGCGAAATGGGCGTAAACGCGGACAAGACCGCCATTCAGATGCGTATGCTAAACGAGGGCAAGGGCGAAGCCGTCCAATCCCTGCGCTGTCAGTGCGACAAAAACGCTTACCACCGCGAAATGAAGCGCACGATAGAAAACACGGATAACCTCAGAATAATTCAGGGCGAAGCGGCTGAAATTCTTACACAAAACGGCAAGGTTACGGGCGTTTTGACGACCTACGGCGGCATAATCGAAGCAAAGGCGGTCATAATCGCCACCGGCGTGTATCTGAACGCCGAAACCGTTACGGGCGCCGTAAGACAAAATAGCGGACCCTCAGGCTTTGCGCCCGCCACAAAGCTCACCGAAAGCCTCGTTAAACTCGGCTTTAAGGTAAGGCGGTTTAAAACGGGCACCCCCGCAAGACTTGACGGACGGACGGTGGATTTTTCAAAATGCTCGGTACAGGAGGGCGAAAACGGCGTTCCCGCGTTTTCATTTTTAAACGCAACCCCCGCGCCAAACACCGCCGTGTGCCACCTTGCCTACACAAACGGTCGCACGCACGAAGCTATACTCAAAAATCTTGACCGCTCGCCCCTTTACAACGGCG
>JAIDOO010000001.1 GCA_029063275.1 Clostridia bacterium | reverse complement strand
CCGATATTTTAAGCAAAGCGAAAACGCTTTACAATTTTTTTTTGTTAAGGTATAATTTTTTTTATGAAAACGGCTGACGAATGGCAGGATTACCGAATATTATCAACGGGCGGCGGAATGAAGCTTGAAAGGTGGAAGGACGTCGTTCTTCTGCGCCCCGATCCCCAGGTTATATGGAAGGGCGAAAACCTTTTTGAAAGGGAGGGTATCCACGCCGTTTATAACCGCAGTGAAAAGGGCGGCGGAAGCTGGGAAATAAGAAAGAGCTTTCCGCAGGAATGGAATATTTCTTACAAGGACCTTACCT
This sequence comes from Clostridia bacterium, assembly GCA_029063275.1. GTDB lineage: Bacteria > Bacillota > Clostridia > Christensenellales > Borkfalkiaceae > Coproplasma. Next base: position 3,844 of record JAIDOO010000001.1, on the reverse strand, counting down.
TTAAAGTTAAGCCTATGGGCTTTAAGCATACGGGACTTTTTCCCGAGCAGGCGGTAAACTGGGACGCGATGCGCGCGCTCATTGCAAAGGCGAAGTCGCAAAACCGCGAGGTAAAGATTTTAAATCTTTTTGCCTATACGGGCGGAGCCTCGGTTGCGTGTGCAAAAGAGGGCGCGCTGGTTACTCACGTCGACGCGGCTAAGGGTATGGTTGAACGCGCGGGCGAAAATGCAAGGCTTTCGGGCGTGGACAGCGGTATAAGGTATATCGTGGACGACTGTATGAAGTTCGTCGCGCGCGAGATACGCCGCGGAAACAAGTACGACGGAATTATTATGGACCCGCCCAGCTACGGCAGGGGTCCCGGCGGCGAAACGTGGAAGATAGAAGAGTGCCTTTTCGATTTCGTAAAAAGCTGTTCACTGCTTTTAAGCGAAAAGCCGTTGTTCTTTTTAATCAACAGCTACACTACCGGTTTACAGCCAGCAGTGCTGAAAAACATTCTGACGATAACGCTCAAAAACTTCGGCGGCAAAATCGAGGCTTACGAAGTGGGTATACCCACGGACGACGGCATTGCACTGCCGTGCGGGGCGAGCGGACTTTTTACGGGGGACGGATATGCAGGATAACGAGCTTATAATTTTATACGAGGACAACCATCTGATTGTTGTGTTAAAGCCGCAAAACGTTGCGTGCTGTCCCGACGAAAGCGGGGACGATAATCTTCTGGACTGTGTAAAAAGGTATATCAAAACCGCTTACAACAAACAGGGCAATGCGTACGTCGGTCTTGTGCACAGACTGGACAGACCCACGGGCGGGGTTATGGTTTTTGCAAAAACCTCTAAGGCGGCGGCAAGACTTTCGCAGGCGATGAAGGAGGGCGGTTTTGAAAAACGCTACTTAGCGGTGCTCTGCGGCACTCCATCGAAAAAGAAGGGCACGCTCGAAAATTATCTCCGCAAAAATTCGGTAAACAACACGGTTTACGTCTGCACGCAGACCGAGGAGGGCGCAAAGTTCGCTTCGCTCGACTACGAAATCAAACAGGAAGCCGAGGGGCTGAGCCTTGCGGAAATAAATCTGCACACGGGCAGAACACACCAGATACGCGTACAGACGGCGTCTATCAACGCGCCGGTTTACGGCGATATGCGCTACGGCGGCGAAAAGGCTGTCAAGGGCAAGCTTGCTCTCTGGGCATACTGCCTCAGATTTTTCCATCCCACTACGGCTGAAAAGCTGTGTTTTATGGCGGAACCGCCCTTGGACGGCTCGCCCTGGAACAAGTTTGATATAAATATTAAGTAAAAGCAAAATAAAACCGTTTGACAACCGCGATACGATATAGTAAAATATTTAAATGTGGTATGCGCTTTAAATGCGCCTACGGAGAATAATTATGACTATTAAAACACGCAAAATTTCAATAATCGCTCTGGCTGCGGCAATAATAATCTGTATTGCGGCGGCTTTCGGCGGCTTTATCAGCGCAAGGGCAAAGGGTACGGTTACCGTCAGCGGAACCAACGTGTTCACCGCAACTGGCGAAGCTACCGTAATCGCCGACAGGCAGGTAAATGAAGATAACGGTGAAAACGAAGAGGACGAGTATGTTTACTATACGATGTTCGCTTTCGCCTATGACGACGACGCCGTATCTTACAGAAGAAATCTCGCCTACAACTGGTTTGCACGCGAAAGCTATGAAGAGGACGAAGAGGGTGAGGACGGCGAAACGGTTACCGTAACCAAATACCGCGAAGTCCAAGAGCATTTCTTTAATATGGAAATCGGCTTCAAAAACACCGTTTTCGAAAGATTTGTTATAAGGTTCGAGTCCCAGCAGTATGTAAAGACCAAGGATTCGAAATCGCAGAACTACGTAATTTTTTATCCGCATGCAACGCCGGGCAAGGTTTACGCAATGATAACCGCCGACGGGGATGCAGAGCTGGATACAGAAACCGCGGGCGTTATGGACGCAGACCATATTATTATAAAGTTCACCGATAAATATACCGAGGACTTTACCGGCGGATATAACGTATACGTCGGCAACGGTTCGGCGGAAGAAAACTGTATAACGGGCAAGCTTGAAAACGTAGGCGGAAACTACGCAAAATCGTCAACCTCGTCAACGGCTCCCGTGTATCCGCTCACTTTCAGGGCGGAATTCGGCGAAGAGGAAACCGCTGAAAGAGAATCCGCTAAAATGGTTTTATACTCGCTCAACGGACAAAGCTTCCTTCTTTCGGGCGTTCAGCACAATACGGCTGACGAATATTACTACGGCGGAACGGTTGCGGACGATACGCCCCCCGTACTCTGCCTTGAAGAAACGGTAAATTTCTTCACTCTCGGCGAGAGTATCGACGTGGATTATGCCGTAATAGACGTTTTGCGTTCTTCGCCCAGAGCAACTTTAAATTACTACGTTTTGACCTGCGACAAATACGAAGATTCTACTGCCGATTACGATGATTTCGAGCTTTTCACCGAGCTTACTTCAGCCGACAGCTATTATCTCGAACCCGATAAAGACAAATACTGCCCCGAAGCGGAAATAGCGGGCACTGTATTTGCCGACGAGCATTTAAAAGCGGATATGGCGGTAAAGGTTTACTTCACGCTTACCGATATAACTTCTAACGCGGAAACCGACTACGTTTTCCTTGACTGGTACGTTCCCGAAAATTATAAGCTTACGATAAACGGCTCGCACTTTGTTGCGGTGGCAGAGGATACTCTCGGCGTAACATATAACTACGGCGACAGCGAGGCTGAATGGAAACAGGTTATCGCGGATTATCAGGAAAAGGTTGACGAGCTTGCGGCAAACCTTTCGGCGGGCTCATCGAGCTATCTTTACCTTCCCTCGGTTGAAAGCCTTTTCGTTGAAAACGGCACGGCTTACGCCGATATGAGATTCAGTATTTACTACTACGGAGCAAGCCAGCTTTCGAATACAAGCCTTTCGTATAACAACCTGTCTATAAACGTAACCAGGGACGGCTATTATCGTTTTACCGTTTACGCGACAGACGCGGCGGGCAACAATATGTATTACCTTGACGAGGACGGCGAAATCGTCGAGTTCGAGGCAAGCGAAATCTGGAATATGTTCAAGGACGAGGATGAAGAGGGGCTTGCGGACAAACTGCCCTGGTTCCACTTCACAGCCAGCTATCACGGCGTTCAGTTCGAGGAAGAGCCCGGTATGCAGGCAACCGCATACGTCGGCACGACGTACACTTCGGCTTCATTCAAAATCAACGGTATTTCCGGATATAAGACCGAATACAGACTTTTCCTCTTTGACAGGGCGGCTTACTACGCCGACCACGGCACCACGCTGACCTATTCGGATTTTCTTGATAAGATGAACGGGCTTTTCGACAACGCGGAAACGCGCGGATACTTTACCGAAATCCCCGCGCTCTCGGATATGAAAGAAACCGACCCCGATTATAAAAAGTACGCGGACTATGAGTGGAACAACACTTCGCTGAGCTTTGTGCCTCAGGACAGCAACGCGTTCTATATGATAAGAGCGGAGGTTGCCGACAGCGGCGACCGCGTAAACGAAAAGACCGCCTGCAATCTCGGCGTTGTTGCGTCCGTTCAGGCAAAGACCTTAAAGGGTGAAAGCGACTGGCTTAAAAACAACGTTGCGTCGGTAGTTCTTCTTTGCGTAGCGGGTCTTGCGCTTATCGGTATCATTCTTCTGCTTGTAATCAAACCCAAGGACAAGGGCGACGTGGATGAACAGTTCGAAGCTGTAAGAAGCAACAACCGTGTAAGAAACAAATAATCAAAATAATTTAAATTTCAAGCCGCG